>PMIZ01000004.1 GCA_003157225.1 Actinomycetota bacterium
CGAGTGCGGCCGAAGTGCCGTCAGTGCCGCCGCCGTCTTTCTTGATGTTCCCCCACCCGGAACCGAGTCCCGTCTTCTGGAGCGCCGTCGGCAAAAAGCTCGGCTTGCCGGTGGCCCCTGCGGTATCAACCGGCGGATGACACCGCTGCGATCCCCCTGGCGCTTCGTGCGCGACGACCCCGCATTGCAGACCGAGCTTTTTCGCTCAAGCGGCAGTGCTGCCCCCACTGCGGCCGCAGCGGCACGCTGAATCGCCACAGCCGCCTCCTGGGCAACGATCCCGACCACGCCGACGGGCAGCGTTCACGCGGACAGCGCGCCTTTTGTTCCAACCGCGGCGCGCGCGGCGGGTGCGGACGCACCTTTGCCCTGTGTTTCGCCGGAGAGCTGCCGCGGCACAGCGTCACCGCATCGCTGCTGGCGCGACTGTTGGCCGGCCTGCTGGCGGGGATTGCGCTCAAGGCCGCAGCGGAAGCGCTTCGCACGCCCTTTTCCTTGGAGTCGTTCTATCGACTCCGGCGCAGTCTGCGCCGCCGGCTCGATCTCCTGCGCGCCTGCCTGTGCCGGGAGAAGAAAGCGCCGGAGAGCCAACAGCCCGATCCGCTGCTGCAAACCTTTGAACACTTCCAGTCCGTCTTCCCGGCGGAGCGCTGCCCGCTCACCGCGTTTCAGCTGCATTTCCAGCAATCGGTGCTGGGGTGAACCCCGCGCGGCGGTGTCCGCATCTTCGTTCCGCCGGCCGAATTCCCGCACTCGGTCAGGGTCGGCGGGGTTTTCCCCGTGGGCGACAACGCCAGAAGACACTGCATCCCCCGGGCGGTCAGTCCCCAGCGTGCCCGGCGCATGAAAAATCCCACCGCCTATCTCAAAATGCGGGTCCTCGGCGCCATCGACATGGCCGAGGGCCACTGTATCCAGGCCCGGATCAAGGCCGTGGCCTTGACCACGTTCACCGATGAGTTCGGCCACACCCGCCAGTTCACCTGGCGGACGATCCAGACCTGGTATTCCCACTACAAGAAGCACGGGGTCACCGCGCTCCACAACACCACCCGCTCCGACAAAGGAAAAATCCGGAAGGTCAGTCCGGAGGTTTTGCTGGAAGCGATCCGGCAGGTCCTGCCGAAGATGCACGGCCCAACGCCCAAACGCGCCACGCTGTACCGGCTGTGCATCGAGCAGGGCGTCCTCACCCGGGCACAGGTGGCGCCGAACACCTTCTCTCGTCTCGTGCGGGAGCTGGAGTTGCTCAAGCCCGAGGCCGAATGCGACGGCAAGCCCCGGTTGGCCTTCGCCAAGGCCCACGCCAACGACATGTGGCAGGCCGACACCCTCTACGGCCCCCACGTCAAAATCGCCGGCGTGGCGGTGCAGACCCGCCTCATCGCCTTCCTCGACGATGCCTCGCGGGTTTGCTGCCATGGCGAGTTCTTCGCCGCCGAAAACGTCGATACCCTGATCACCGCGCTGCGGGCGGCCCTCTACAAACGTGGCGTACCGGCGTCGCTCTATGTCGACAACGGATCGATCTATTCCTCGAAGGAGATCATCCAGATCTGCGCCCGCGTCGGCTGTCTGCTTCAACACACGCCCGTGCGCGATGGAGCGGCAAAGGGAAAGGTCGAGCGATTTTTCCGTACAACCCGGGATCAGTTTCTGTGCCGTCAGCTCGACCTGTCTTCCCTCGAGGTGCTCAACCGCCAGTTCATCGCGTGGGTTGAGGAGCACTACAACGCCCAGCTCCATTCCGTCCTCGGGATGAGCCCGCTCGACCGCTTCGCCCTCGATCGCAGCCGCGTGCGGTTTCTTCCGCCCAACGAGGTCAACGACGAGCTCTTCTACGTCGAGGAGGAACGCCAGGTCCGCGCGGACAACACCTTCTCCTTCCAGGCCCGGCGTTACGAGGCCCCCCGCCATCTGCCCAACCGCACGATCCAGCTCCGCTACGAACGCAAACGGGCCGAGCCCCGGGTGATCGTCTACTACAAAGGCGAACGCATGGGTGAAGCCCGCCCGCTCGACCCCGTCGCCAACGACCGCAAGCCCGCCTCCGACGCCGCCCCGTCGAGCCAGTCGCCCGTTGCGGCTGCCCCTGAATCGGCCCTTTCCGGGCAACCCGAAACGCGAAACACGCAACCCGCCACCCAACTGCTCCCATGATCCGCTCGCACTTCGGCCTGCAAAAGAATCCCTTCGATGGCGAAGCGCCCACGCTGCTCGCTCACCAACAGGAGGTCTTCGACATCTTGAAAGTCCACGCCCAGCAGGGCGGCCTGTGCCTGGTGCTGGGCGAACCCGGGGTCGGCAAAAGCGTCTTGAAACAGGCGCTCATCAATCACGATCCCAAACGGATGATCACGCCCGTGGTCAACCGCACGCTCCACACTTATCACAACACCCTGCGCATCCTCTGTGCCGCGTTTCAAATCGAGTTCAACGGTCAGGACCACCACTGCGAACGCCTCCTCGTACAGGAAGCCTTCCGGCTCCACCGCGCGGGCAAGCTGCTCGTGCCCATCATCGACGACGCCCACCTGATGCAGCCGGAATGCCTGAGAAAATTGCGGCTGCTCTTCGAGGACTTCCCGCGCTCGCACAACCTGGTGCTCATTGCCCAGCCGCCGCTGCTGCAGACGCTCGCCCTCGTCCAAAATGAAGAGATCCGCTCCCGCGTCACTTATTCCGTCGTGATGCCCCGCCTTGCGCCCGAGCTGATCGAAGCGTTTGTGCTGGGTGAATTGGACCGCGCCGCCCTCGGCCACAACACCTTCACGCCCGACGCCCTCGCCCTCATCGTGCGCTCGGGCGAAGGCCTGCTGCGCCGCACCAAAAACCTCTGCGTCGCCTCACTGATCGAGGCCGTCCGCGACCAGATCCGCACGGTCGATTTGAAACAGGTCAACCGCGTGCTCATCCAACCC
>PMIZ01000247.1 GCA_003157225.1 Actinomycetota bacterium
GTCTTCTGAAGCGCGGGAGCATTTCCGGCCTGGCTTCCGTCGCTCTTGCCGGGCTGATCCTGCCCGTCGGCGGAGCTGTCCGAAAGGCTATCCCCCTGGGAGTCGCCTTTCTGGCCTTCACTCTGGACCCTGCCGGCATTTCCGGATCCGCCCGTGCCCTTGCCCGGCGTCCCGGCGCTTTCGGGCGGGCGCTGTGCGCTTCTTCCCGTCATCGGGCCTTGCCGTCCTGACAGCTGCCACTTGTCCTGGCGCAGCTTGTCGAGCGCATCCCCGAGACTGCTCTGGTTGCGGTCCGCGCTGCCGGCCGTTCCCGCCTCCGCGGATGGGGAGGATCCGTCCGACGGTGCACTCTGCGCACCGGGGGCCGCACCCTCCTGACCCGCGGAGTCGCCGGCATTCCCCGCGCCCGATGGCGGCACGGTCGCGTCCCCGTTGCGCAATGCGAGCTGGTACTCCTGGCCGAGCCTGCTTTCAAGATCGGATATGCGGTCCAGCGCCTCGTCCAGAGTCAGCTTGTGAGCCTCGAGCTCGCGGCCGAGCTGCGTGAGCTCCAGGGAGAGGGCGAGGCTGCGCCCGAGGTTCAACTCGCGCGCCGCGTCGTTGAGCGCCTGCCCCTGTTCCTTCAGGTCTTCGCCGATATCGGTCATCGCCCTGTCCAGCCCGCCGGGCCGGGAAAAAAGCGGCCGCAGGTCGAGGGGAAAGAGAAGCGCCGTGGCGGTGAGCGCGACGACGACCGAGATGAACGGCGCCAGGGGAAGACGGAGTCGGCCGAGCACTTTGCGCGATGCGGTCCGCGCCAGGAATGCCGCCGCGTCCTCGATGACAGTCGCCGCGAACCCGCTGCGCGCCTGGCTTTCGGACAGCTCCAGGGCGGTACTGGCAAGCTCGCGCGTGGCGAGCAATCGGTCGCCGCGCAGGAGGACCGTGTGCGCATCGATGGCGGCGAAAAGCCCCGCGGCAATACCGGCCGCCGCGCCCGCCGCCGCGCCGATGACCGCGACCCAGAGCGCCGGGAAGGGCAGCCGGATGCTCCCGGCGATGACCGCCGCGGCAAAGCCGGGGAGCAGGCCGTAGAAAAGCCCGGTCGAGCCGCGACGGAGCACACTATCCACTCGTGCCCGGTGCAGAACGACGTCCACGCGCGCTTTGAATGTCTCACCCATTCGTCGCGCTCCCCCCGCGCGCGCGATGGGAAACACGCAGGACGAGATAGACGCCCGCCGCGGCAACGAGCGCGGCACCGATGCCCACGAGGCTGCTCGCGGCCGTGGCGGACATGAATGCTCCGCCCGCCGAAGCATCGGCTGTCGGCGTGGAACCAAGCCTGAGGAGCGCGTGGATGGGGCTGAGCGGGGGAAAGGCCACCAGCGTCACCACGACGAAGAGCAGGATGCCCGGCAGCAGGATGACATTTCGGAGCAGGGGCCTGCCGCCGATGAGCGACAGCACGAAAAGACCGAACATCCTCGCCGCAAGGCTCGCCGTCCCCAGGACCGCGAATGCGGCGAATGCTTTCGACAGCGAGAGCCCTCCCACCGCCACCGGTGCCAGCAGAAAGGGCGCACCCAGGAGGAGGAGGAAGAATGTATGGAGGAAGAAGAAACCCGCCTTGCCCAGGATCACGGACACGAGCGGCACGGGGGTCAGCGTCACGTACTCGCGAAGCTGGACCATGGTGTCGGGTGAGAAATCCTCCGCGCCGTAGCGGCCGCCAAAGTACAACAGGAGGCCGAGAAAGACGATCGCGACAACGGAGAAGGCGTCGGTAAGCGGCCCGCTGCGGAGTATCGATTCAAGACCGCCGCGCGGCCAGACCACGACGAGCACGATGGCAAGCCCTGCAGGCAGGTAGAAGTAAGTCCTGAGGATGCCCGGATGCGCAAAATAGGTCCTGACCCCTTCTTGAAGAAATGGATTCACGCGCATCGTCATTCCGGCTCCACCACGAGCAGCGACAGGGGTGCCTGCGCGTTGACGGGCTCCGCGCCGCCGACGCGAAGGGCGAGCGCGCTGCCGTCCAGCCAGCCGACGACGGCAGGACCGCTCACGCCCGGGGCCACGAGATTCGACAAGGCTGCCCGGGTGGGATCGTCCACGACGCGGAGGGCCTGGAGGTCCACAGCGCCTTCGAGCGCAAACGACGCCCGTACGACGCCATTCGGCGGGATGTCGCCCAGCCGGTAGCCGCGGCCGTTGGTCCAGAAGAAGCAGGACTGGAGCGCGCGCGCGGAGGCATTGCCCACCGTGACTGTCACGGTCGATCCCGCGCGGACCGCGTGCGCCGTGACGGGCATGGGGACCACGTCATTCAGGAGGATCAGCCTCACGCCATAACGACCGACGGCCACGCCCGACAATCTTGTCATATCGCCCGCGGCCACGGCGAAGCCTGGCGGAGGTGGCGTTCGCGCGGCGGCACCCGTGAGACGGAGGCCGATCTCAGACACCGGCAGCTCGTGGGTGCCTGCAGCGATGTCCACGGTTGCCGGTCGGGTGGCGACGAT
>PMIZ01000038.1 GCA_003157225.1 Actinomycetota bacterium
TCGCGATCGGTGATCACGTTGACCGACACCACTTGGCCGTGTGCGGAGAACGCCTTCTCAAGCGTTTCTTTGGTGGTGCTGTAGGACAGATTTCCAACGTACAATCTGGCCGTGCTCATCAAATCCTCCACTGACTAAAGACCNNCTGGATGGCAGCCGGGGTCTTGGAGAGAACCTCTGCGGCCTGCTGCAGTTTCTCGGAAGCCTGATATTCGCCCTCGGCGGCGATGACCTTGGCCCGGCGTTCCCGCTCGGCCTCTGCTTGGCGCGCCATGGCTCGCTGCATACTGGTTGGGATCTCCACGTCTTTGATCTCGACCACACTCACCTTGATGCCCCAGGGCTCCGTCTGCTCGTCGATGATCTCCTGCAGGCGGGCGTTCAGCTTGTCCCGCTCGGTGAGCAGGTGGTCAAGATCAGACTGACCGAGCACACTCCGTAGAGTAGTCTGGGCAATCTGGGAGGTGGCCGTGACGTAGTTCTGGACCTCCACAATCGCCTTCGAAGGGTCGGTAACTCGGAAGTAGGCCACGGCGTTCACCTTGGCCGGCACGTTGTCCTTGGTTATTACCTCCTGCGCCGGCACCTCGAAGGTGAGCGTGCGCAAGTCGACCCGCACCACCCGGTCCACGATGGGGATGATGAGGAAGAGGCCGGGACCCTTCGGATCGCTCAAGCGCCCGAGACGGAAGATCACGCCGCGCTGGTATTCGGGGAAGACCTTGATAGCCGACGACAGGATGATGATCAAGAGGACCACCACGATCACGACCACCGCAACGATTGCCGCCATGCTTCTCCTCCGTCCGTCCCCCGGGTGTCGACACTGATTCGCCCTGTCGCCGGACCACAAGCGTGAGCCCTTCGGTAGCTACTACCTCAATCGGGTGGTCTCTAAGCAGGCGCCCTTACTCGGCCCTTGCTTCTCTGGGACTGCCGGTGCACCTTCATCTGGCCGACGCGGAGCAAACAGTGACTCTCCTGAGAAGAAAGGGCCGACAACGAGTCCTCGCTGGTTACTCCATCCTTTCGACCCACTCTGCGCGCCACTCGGGGGCGTCGAAAAGAGGCGCGAAGAAGTCCGTGCCTTTCACGATCTTGTGGTCGCGAAATTCCAGGAAGCTTGCGTAGTACCAATCAGATCCATCCGGATAGTGCGCCTTCATGTAGACACCGAGGATGTCATCACTTCCTTGTACTTTGACGACGCTGAACGATGCGGTCATGAAGTAGTGCGCCGCCGATCCCACCATCCCCAGCCGCTCGAACCTGGCTAGCTGAAAACCGCCTGGATAGTGAGCGAGCACCTGCCGCATATTCTCGATCCCCCGCACGCGCTCACGAGACTGGGGGATCTCCTGCACGTAGTCCGGGTGGAGCACCTCCTCCAGCTTGTCGAATGCCGAGCTGTTCAGGATCTCGATCCAGCGCTCCAGGGTTTCTAGATTGCTGAGGTTGGCCGTGCCGGTAGCGTTCATCACCCTCCTCTGTTCCTGGCCAGCGGTTGTACGGCAAACAGGCGCGCCTGCTGTTCGGCGGCCTTGCGCTCAAGGGCCGCGACTTCCTGCGGAGAGAAGACCTTGCGCTTAAGCTGCTCCAAGGCCTCCTGGTGAGTCTCCGACAAGGCGGCGAGCGCGGCGCGGCGAATATCGGCAGGAAGGCCGTCGTCATGGGCTAGCTGAGCGTAGCCACCCTGGCCGAGATAGGCCAGTACCAGGGACTGGACTTCGACAGCGGTCAACCAGGTGGCGAGTTGGGGCAGGAATGCGTCGAACGTGCTTCTGCTCAGCGTGCCGAACGTACCGTACTCCAGCGCCACGAAGATGGCCAGTTGGTTGGCCCCCAGTTCGAAGTAGACCGCTCTACCTGCGTTCCTGGCTTGGCGGTTGTGCTCGCGGCGTTGCATGAACAGCCCTACGCAAAGCCACCCGATCACGCCCAAGACGGCGCCGGCAATGCCGATTAGAAGCTGTCTGGCCACACTGACTCCTCTCGCGCCTCGCCGGCCCGTGGACCTTGCCTGGCAGCAGCCGTGCCTCGTCAGGGGGAACGGGGTGAGAAGAGGTGCCTTCTTACTCCGACTCTTCCATCTGAGGCTCAAAGAGCTTAAAGGTATCCTTGCTCTGAGCCTTAGCAGCGTAGAGGGCTAGATCCGCCCGGCGAAGCAGCTCCGTGACCGTTCTCGCCGAAGGTCCCGAGGTGGCGATCCCGATAGAGGCCGTGACGGGTAGTTGAGCATCGTCTAGCTCGTAGGGTTCTCTGAGACAGGCAAGTATGCGCTCGGCGGCGCTCTCCAGGTCCGTGTGTTCTAAGCTGTCGCCCACCAAGACCGCGAACTCATCTCCCCCGAGTCGAGCTGCCGTATCTCCGGCGCGAAGCAGGTTTCTTAGCCGAGCCCCGACCATGACCAGCAAGCGGTCGCCCACCGGGTGCCCCAGTGAGTCGTTCACGCCCTTGAACCCGTCAAGATCAAGCAGGAGAACGGCAATCGAAGTACCTTGCCGTTCGGCGCGGGATAGGGCGTTTTCCACCCGGTCAAAGAAGAGCGCCCGATTTGCCAGACCGGTGAGCGAGTCCTGGAACGCCTGTTTGGTGAGTCGCTCCTCTCGGTGCTTGCGCTCTTTCATCTGTCTTGGCGTAAGAACGTGGGCATGGACTCGAGGATCTTGGAGAAGCCTCGCCCTCTTCAGTTGCTTGCCAGGAGGGGCAGGCTCCTTATCCTTGGATGATCCGCGGTCGCGCTCGGCGTCTGGTTCTAGAAGGAAGGTCAGGGATACGCATGTGAGACTGTTGGTCAACCGTGATACCTGCACCTGATCGGCCAGAGACGCCATCAAAGGTAGTCCCAGTCCGCGTGGACGCGAATCCTCGTCCGCCAGACGCCTGGCCTCGAACCCGGCCTCGCTCGTGACTTCCACCACAATGCGATCGGGAAGAAGCCACGCGACTATTTCTACGTTCTTGCCGACATGTTCTATGGCGTTCGCACAGGCCTCAGACACCGCCACTTGGAGATCGAACAGCCGCAGCTCATCGATGGCCGCCGAAGTGGCGATCTGGGTGATGAGACGCCGCACGTCCCACAGGTGCGACAGGTCAGAAGGCAACACGACTTTCAAGACCCGACGCTTGTCGCCGATGTCCGGAGCGAGCGTTACGCTACTCGTACTTTCTTCCAGTACATC
>PMIZ01000332.1 GCA_003157225.1 Actinomycetota bacterium
CGGGAGGTAGCAGCCCTAAGCGGAATCTTCCATGTGCCGCGGGGTGGCTTGGCCAGAGCTGGCTGCCGGTGGGCGCTCGGAGGCTCGTCTTCGAAGGTGGGTGCACGGTCGTTTTGTTCATTTGAGTCCGTATGAGTCAGGGCTAAGGAGTGACCCGGCGCATGTCCGTCTCTCTCTACCGCAAATACAGGCCCGCGCGTTTTGAAGACATCATCGGACAGGAGCACGTGGCCCGCACACTGGTGAACGCCATCAAGCATGACCGCGTGAGCCACGCATATCTCTTCACTGGTCCGCGAGGCACGGGCAAGACCTCTACCGCGAAGATCCTCGCCATGGCCCTCAACTGCGAGGCCGGCGCTGGCAAAGCGACGCCCGAGCCGGACGGCACTTGCCCTCAGTGCCTGGCCATCCGCAGAGGAAGCGCGCTGGACGTGGTGGAGATGGACGCAGCCTCCAACCGGGGCATCGACGATATCCGCGACCTGCGGGACAAGGTGCATTTCTCGCCTGTCGAAGGGCGGATGAAAGTGTACATCGTGGACGAGGTGCACATGCTCACCCCGGAGGCCTTCAACGCGCTTCTGAAGACGTTGGAGGAGCCGCCCCTGCATGCCGTCTTCGTCCTTGCCACCACCGAGCCGCACAAAGTGCCGGCGACGATCCTCTCGCGGTGCCAGAGGTTCGACTTCCGCCGCCCTTCTGTCCGGGAAGTCGTCGGGGTCTTGGGGACGGTCGCAAAGCAGGAAGGAATAGAGGTGGCGGAGGCGTCGCTGACGGTGATCGCCCGTGCGGCAGCGGGCAGCTTCCGCGACGCCATAGGCATCCTCGATCAACTGGCCACCTACTCCGGCGGCGCTATCAGCCTCCAGGAGACCCTCGATATCCTCGGCATCGTCCAACACGACCTTCTGTTCGAGATCGTCGACTTGGTGCGCGAGGGCGACACCCAGCGGGCGCTGCTGTTCGTGGAGCGGCTGAGTGAAGGCGGGACGGACCACGCGCAGTTCATCAAGGACCTTCTCGGTCACCTCCGTGACCTCTATGTGGTCAAGCACACCACTGAGATGCCGGCCAGCATCGCGGCCACCGAGGAGCAGTTGGACAGGCTGCGTAGCCAGGCCGCGCGCATCGCCACGGCGAAGACCGTCACGTTCATCGATCTCTTGGGCGAGGCCCTACGCTCCATCCGGCAGGGCTCGGACCCCCGCCTGGAGCTCGAGCTCGTGCTCATCAAGGTGACAGCGCTCGCCGGCGGGCGGGAGGCGTCGGCACCCGTCTTCGACATCGGCGCGGCGAAAACGCCCGTGGTAGGCGGCAGGACGTCCGTTCAGCCGACCACCGTGCAAGCAGCCGCCCGCGCCTCCGCGGAGCCGCAGACCCAGGCGGAGCCGCAAGCCCTGACGGAGCCGCAAGCCCTGACGGAGCCGCTAGCCCTGACGGAGCCGCAGGCGACTTCCGCCGCTCCGACCATCCGTGCCGACATCGAGCACCTCAAGCGTGCGTGGCCGGTCGTGCTCGAAGCCGTGAGGAAACGGCAGACCGGCTTGGCGGCCGTGTTGGGCGAAGGCTCCCCCGACACGTTGGAGGGCACCGAGCTCGTGATCAAATTCCCTGCCGGCTACAGCTTCCAGGCCAACCAGGTGGCACGGGGGGACAATCCCCGGGTAGTCTCCGACGCGCTCCGCGAGGTCACCGGCAAGGACCTGCGGGTGACAACGAGACTGGCAAAAGAGCCTGCTCCCGAGACGGCCAGCCGAAACGAAGATGCTAGAATCCTGAGCAAGGACGAGCTGCTGCGAGTACTCAAGCAGGAGTTCGACGCCCGGATCATGGACGACGGGCCCACGCGCTAGGAGCAGCCTGCAGGACGACCTCTAGGAGACGCCGGTGAACGCTAACCCCAATTATCAGAAAATGATGAGGCAGGTCCAGAAGATGCAGGCCGACATGGCCAAAGTCCAGGACGGTCTTGCCAACGAGACCGTGGAGGCTTCCGCGGGCGGAGGGATGGTCACCGTTCAGGTGACGGGCTCTGTCGAGCTCAAGAGCATCAAGATCGATCCCTCGGCTGTAGATCCCCAGGATGTCGAGATGCTCGAAGACATGATCATGGCAGCCATGAACGAAGCATTGCGTTCGGCGCAGGAGCTCGCCAACAAGAAACTGGGCGGAATAACGGCGGGGCTCAATATCCCGGGGCTGCCTTTCTGACGGCGGCATGTTTAGCCCCGCCGTCCAGAAACTGATCGATGAGCTCAGCAAGTTGCCGGGCGTCGGGCCGAAGACGGCCCAGCGTCTCGCTTTTCACCTGCTCAAGCTCTCCCCCGAGGACGCGCTCCCTTTGGCACAGGCGCTCATCGACGTCAAAGAGATAGTCCGCTTCTGCAACCAGTGCTTCAACTTCACCGAGCGGGAGCTCTGCCCGATCTGCCTCGATCTCGGGCGCGACACGGCCAGCATCTGCGTGGTGGAGGAACCCGCCGATATCATCAGCATCGAGCGGACGCATGAGTACCGGGGCCTCTATCACGTGCTTGGCGGGGCCCTATCCCCTCTGGACGGGATCGGCCCGCAGAAGCTCCGGCTGGCCGAACTGTTCGAACGCGTCAGGTCCGGAGAGATCCACGAGGTCATTGTGGCCACGAACCCGAACATGGCCGGAGAAGCAACCGCTCTCTACATCGCCGAGGAGCTTCGCCCGCTCACCACGGCAGGCGTCCTCCGAATCACCCGGCCCGCGGCCGGCCTACCGATGGGTGGAGACTTGGAGTACGCCGACGAGGTCACCCTCGGGCGCGCCATGACCGGACGGCGTGACCTCTAGAGCTGTTAGAATTCTTCACGCCCAGAAACCCAACAGGCGGAGCGCTGATCCAGGTGGCTGACGAGTCGAAAAACCGACCTCCGGCGACAGAAGACGCGCTTGGCTCCCAGTACGTAGTCATCGGCGAGCCAGAGCGCAAGGCGGAACGCAGCAACATCATCGTCATGAAGTTCGGAGGTACGTCGGTGGCTGATGCCACCTGCATGAAACGCGTGGCCAACCGCATCGTCGAAGCCCGCAAACAGGGGCACCCGGTGGTCGCGGTCGTTTCGGCCAGAGGCGACACCACCGACGAACTCATCGAACTGGCCAAGGAGATCACGGACAATCCACCCGCCCGCGAGATGGACATGCTTCTCTCCACCGGCGAGCGCATCTCGGCCGCGCTGGTCGCCATGGCCATCCACGAGCTGGGCTACGACGCCATCTCGCTCACGGGGTCGCAGGCCGGCATCGTCACCGACACCATGCACACCAGGGCAAAGATCCTGGACATCAGGCCCCAGCGCATCTTCCACGCCCTCGAAGAAGGCAAGATCGTCCTCGTGGCCGGCTTCCAGGGAGTGTCCACCGAGCAGGACGTCACCACGCTTGGCCGCGGCGGTTCCGACACCACCGCAGTCGCACTTGCCGCCGCCCTGGGCGCCGAAGCCTGCATGATCTTCACCGACGTCGACGGGATATACACTACCGATCCGCGCATCGTTCCCGAAGCCCGCAAGCTCGACTTCATCTCCAACGACGAGATGCTGGAACTTACCGCCAGCGGCGCCAAGGTCATGATGCTGCGCAGCATAGAGGTCGCGCGCCGCTACAACGTACCCTTGTGGGTTCGCTCCAGTTTCACCGATGCCCCCGGAACACTGATTGGACAGGAAGAGAAAGGCATGGAACAAGCCATTGTCTCGGGCGTGACCTACGCACTCGCCGACGCCAAGGTCACCATTCACGATCTGCCCGACAAAGTGGGAGTGGCGGCCAAGGTATTCACTACCCTGGCCAAAGCGAATGTCAACGTCGACGTCATCATCCAGAACGTCTCCGCCGGAGGCGCGGCCGACATATCCTTCACGGCCGACGAGAACGATCTGCCGAAGATCAGCGCGGCCATGACCTCCCTCAAGGACGAGTTCGGCTTCTCCTCCTTCGATGTGGACAAGGACGTGGCCAAGGTAACGCTGGTCGGAGCCGGCATGAAGACCTATCCGGGCATCGCGGCGAGGATGTTCGAGGTGCTCGCCGAGAACGGCATCAACATCGAGATGATCTCGACGAGTTCCATCAAGATCAGTTGTGTTATCCGCAAGAGCCAGATCGAGACCGCCGTGAAGGCACTGCATTCGGCCTTCAAGCTGCACGAAGGCATGGTCAGCCGCGAGGAGATCTTCGGCTAGAACGGCGCAGCACCGGGGAGGGTGACGTGGAAGCCATCGCAGTCGAGGGACTCCGCAAGCAGTTCGACCCACCGAAGGGTCCCGTCGCCGTGGACAACGTTTCTTTCAGCATCGGGGAGGGCGAGATCTTCAGCCTCCTCGGTCCTAACGGCGCGGGCAAGACCACGACCATCTCCATTCTCTCCTGCCTTCTCAAGCCCGACGCGGGCGACGCGCGAGTGGGTGGTTTCTCCGTCAGCAAAGATCCCGACCGTGTGAAGGCGCTCATCGGCGTGGTGCCTCAAGACATCGCGCTCTACGAAGACCTGAGCGGCCGGGAGAACCTGCTCTTTTGGGGGCGCATGTACGGCATGAGAGGCAGCGCGCTCGAGAAGCGGGTCGACGAGGTGATGGAACTCATCGGCCTGTCCGACCGGCAGAAGGACCGGGTGGACAAGTACTCGGGCGGCATGAAGCGGCGGGTGAACATCGGAGCCGCTCTGCTGCACAAGCCGAACTTCCTTTACCTGGACGAGCCGACGGTCGGCATCGACCCCCAGAGCCGGCGCTCCATCCTCGACGGGGTAAGAGACCTCAACTCCGCGGGGGTCACGGTGCTCTACACCACCCACTACATGGAAGAGGCGCAGGAACTGTCCGACCGCATAGGGATCATGGATAAGGGAGTCATGATCGCTGTGGGCACCCAGGAGGAACTGGTGCAGCTCGTTGGAGAGCGCACCCGTATCGACGTGGCCGTCGACCGTGAGGCCGAAACACTGGCCAAGCGGTGGCGCGAGCTTCCCGAAGTGGCGACCGTATCCGAACCCGAGGACGCCAGGATGTGGCTCAGCGTGCAGGACGCGAACACGCTCATTCCCTCACTGTTCGACGGTGCACGGGCCGTGGGGGCGCGTATCACGGAGATCAGCCTAGCCGAGCCCAACTTGGAGATGGTCTTCCTGCATCTCACCGGCCGGGCGCTTCGCGACTAGCGCCGAACAGGCAGAAGCGGACACGGAGGCCGAGCTTGCGGGCTCTCAGCA
Source organism: Actinomycetota bacterium (assembly GCA_003157225.1). Next base: position 5,247 of record PMIZ01000332.1, read on the forward strand.
TCGCCGTTAAGGACACCCGCCATGTCTATCGCAACGTCGCCGGACTGGCGATGATGCTGCTGGCGCCGTTGTTGCTGACGTTCGCGCTGAGCGCGGCCTTCGGAAGCGGGAACAACTTCTCCGTCGGAGCCGTGCGGACGGTGGTTGCCAACCAGGATGTGAGCGCGGGCGCCGGAGCGGGCACGCCCGCCGCCGGCGCCACGCTCGTCTCGACCCTCACCAGCCCGGGCATGACGGGCTTGCTCAAGGTCACCCAGGTGGACAGCGCCGCCGCAGCCCGCTCCGCGGTGGACAACGGCGACGCCGATGTGGCGGTGATCATCCCAGCAGGTCTGACGAACGCCCTCACGAGCGCCGCGCCCGCGGGAGCCGGCGCGCCGGCCGGCGGCGGCGCCGGCCAGATCCAGATCTACCGCGACCCAGCGCTGACCGTGGCGCCCGCCATCGTTTTGGCGGTGGTGCAGTCGGTGGTCGGATCTCTTAACGGGGCGAGGGCAGCCGCGGGCACCTCGGCTCAGCTGGCTGCGTCTCTCGGCGTGACCGACAGCGCCGAGCTCTCCGCCCTCGCCACGCAGACTGCCCAGGCCTTCGCCGGCCTGGCGCAGACCAGCGGACCCGTCACCCTGGAGCAACGGGCGCCGGCCGTACCCGGCGCCGGCCAGCCGAAGAGCCCCAACGTCGCGAGCCAGGTTCTGCTGGGGATGATGCTCTTCTTCATGCTCTTCGGTGCTGCCACACCTGCTCGCAGTATCCTCGACGAGCACCGGCAGGGGACGCTCTCCCGATTGTTCACCACACCCACTCCGCGCTCCACCATTCTCGTGGGCAAATATGTGGCCGTGTTTCTCGTGGTGCTCATCCAGGCCGTCGTCCTGCTCGTCGCCGGCCGGTTCCTCATGGGCGCGCACTGGGGCTCGCTGGGTCCGGTGATCATCCTGACCCTCGTGAGTGCCCTGGTGGCCGCGTCGCTCGGTCTGCTGACGGTGTCGTACGCAAAGACCCCTGCCCAGGCGGGGGCGGGCAGCGCGGCCATATTCGTGTTCCTGGGCCTCATCAGTGGCAACTTCGTCGGGTCCGCGAACATCGGCGGCACCTTCGCGATCGTGCGCCGTATCAGCCCCATCGGGTGGCTGATGGAAGGCTGGGACAACCTCCTCTTCGGAGGTTCCTGGTCCAGTATCGCTCTCCCAGTGGGGGCGGCGCTGGCCTTTGCGCTGGCCTTCTTCGGCATCGCCACCTTCTTCTTCAGGCGGCGATACACATGAAGAGGGTCTGGTACGTCGCCGCCAAGGAACTGCTGGAGACCCGGCGCGATCGCCTCGCGGCGCTTTTCACGATCATCCTGCCGGTGGTGTTCACCATCTTCCTGGGCATCCTCATCGGCGGTGCGGAGAAGGGCGGGCTCCCGCTGGCTGTTGCCAATTTGGACGGTCAACCGACGGCCCAGCGCGTGCTCGATCGCCTGGGGCAATCTAGCCTGGTCGGGCTGAGGACCACCCCGGCCGCCGACATCGACGCCGCGGTGAGAAACCAGAAGGTCGCGGCGGGGCTCATCATCCCTCAGGGCTTCAGCGCCGCCATCCAGGCCGGCAAGACCGCTAGTTTGACCTTCGTCAGAGTAGAGACGTCCTCGGGTGCGCAATCTCTCCTCCAGGCCGTGCAAGCGGCGGTCTCGCAGACGAACATCGGCATGCTGGCCGCGAAGACAGCGTCGGAGCAGGTCTCCCAGAAGACGGGCAAGCCGTTGGATGCCGGCCTGATGTCGTCGGCCGCGTCGCTGGCCGATGCCCAGCTGGCAACCCCAATCGCGACCGTTCAACTCGTGGACGCGAGCGGCGCACCGGCGAACATCGCGGGCGGCTTCGACCAGTCGTCGAGCGGCTCCTTGGTCCAATGGGTGCTATTCGGCCTGCTCAGCGTTGCCACCACCATAGTGTGGGAACGACGGAAAGGCCTCCTACGACGCCTCAGCGTTGCCGGAGTGCGGGCGCGGGAGATCGTCGGCGGCAAGATGCTGGCTATGCTGATCATCACCTTCCTGCAGCAGTTGCTGCTGATCCTGTTGGGCGCGTTGGCCTTCCACGTGCACTACTTCAACAGCGTGCCCGCGCTGCTCATCGTCATGGTGTCGCTTTCGCTACTGGCAGCCTCGTTCGGCCTGCTCATCTCCTCAGTCTTCCGTTCCGAGCAGGCCGTCATCGCTACCACCGTGATCTCTGCTCAGTTGCTCGCGGCCATGGGCGGTGCTTGGTTCCCTCTCGAGATAACGAGCGCCTCTTTCACCCGGGTGGCCCACGTACTCCCCTCGGCCTGGGTGATGGATTCACTTCACGGCATCATCCTCAAGGATTGGGGCGTGACGCGGATCCTCTATCCAATGGGCATCGTGTGGATATGGATCGTGGCCCTCTTCGCCTTGGCCGTGTGGCGGTACCGGCCAGACTAGGATGGACGAGCTCGAGGAATACACCACGAACGAGCCAGGGATGAACTTCATCTCCGTCGACTTCGAGCTGATCATGGTCAACCGGACCAACGAGCGGGTCTACGGAAAGTCGGCGGGTTCCCTTCTCGGCAAGAAGTGCTACCGCGAGTTCGAGCGGCGCGAGGAGCCTTGTCCACACTGCCCGGGACGTTTGGCCCTAGCCACGGGAGAATCTCAGGCCACCGAAGCCATAGGCCTGCACGCGGACGGCACTCGCCTGTACGCCCGCATTCGCGCCCACCCCGTCCTCGGACCGGACAACCGGCCAACCGGCTTCATCGAGGTGGTGGAGGACATCTCCGAGCAGAAACGGGCCGAGAGTGTCTCCTACATCGAGACAGACCTCCAAACTGCCCTCGTGGCGGTGAAGAACGTCCAGCGAGCCCTGCGCGAAGCTCTGGAAGCGGCCTTGCGGATCGAAGGCATCGACTGGGCATGCGTCTTCCTGGCCGACCGGCGCACCGGCGTTCAGGACCTGGTCTTCCAGCGCGGCGTCTCCCCGGCGCACCTTCAGATCCTCCAGGCCCTCAGCCAGGGGGACCGTCGCATCTCGGCCGAGGATATCCCGGGTGCGCCTCCCGTCGTGGAAGTGGTGCCCATTCTCCACCGGCGTGTAGCGGTGGCCACGCTGGTGGCCGGGGGTTCGAGCTACCAGACCATGCCGGCGACCCTCAAGGCCGGTCTGCTCAGCTTGGGAGTCATCACAGGCAATGCCATCTCCCGCATCTGGGCGGAACAGTCTCGGGGCGATGCTGTTGCCGATCTCGAGGCCTTCATCGCCATCGCTCCGGTCGCGACCTGGGTGCTCGACCTCGATGGTCGCGTCACTATGTGGAACAAGGCAGCCGAGAGGCTCCTTGGCTGGCAAGCCGCCGAGGTGCTGCACCAGGTCCCTCCCTTTGGCGATGCGCACTGCCAGCCCCAGCCCACCCGGCTGCTCAACAAGCAAGGCGCCCTGCTCGAGGTACGCTTGGTGACCGCGTCCTTCCGCGACGTGGTCGGCAACGATTCCACCTTGCTGGTGATGGCCGAGGACCTCACCCGCGTCCCCTCCGGTGCCGCCAAGGCCTCCTCCATCACCGTTCGCAGGCCGATGACCGAGGCAGCCTCCGCTCCGCGGAAGGGCGAGAAACCACGAGTGCTCATCGTCGACGCCGGGGAATCGTGGGGCAAGGACCTGGCCGGGATCATCACCGATCTCGGCTACGTGGTCAGCCGCCAGGCGTCGGCTCTGGAAGCGGCCGAGTGCGTCCTGCAGGCGCGCACCGCTCACCGGCCCTTTGCCCTCGCTGTGGTCGGAATGGTTTATGCGAACGGCTCGAGCGGCCTCGACGAGAAGGCATCTCTACGAGCGCTTGGCTTCGACGCTCCCGTGCTCGCCTCGAGCGACTGGGCCGTGCACGGACACGAGCACTTCGGGATTTCCGGGGTCATCATCCGGCCCTACGACGCCGGAGACGTCTCCAAGGCCCTGCATCTGGCCCTGGCTCCGGCGCGCTGACCGCGACCGGGGTGCCGCAGCTGCTAGAATCTCCCACAATCAGGTGGGAGGAGGAAGCCTTGAGCAAGCAATATCGGGTAGCGGTCGTTGGCGCCACGGGCGCCGTGGGCAGAGCGATGCGGAGCATCCTGGCCGAGCGGGATTTCCCGGTCAACGAACTGGTGGCTCTGGCCACTGCCAAGTCCGCGGGCACCCGGCTTGACTACAAGGGCCAGGAAGTCATCTGCCAGGAACTCACCGCCGATAGCTTCGCGGGAGTCGATCTCGCGCTTTTTTCAGCCGGTGGCGGCACGTCTCTCAAGTATGCCCCTATCGCCCGGGATGCCGGCTGCGTGGTGATCGACAACTCGTCCGCGTGGCGGATGGAGCCCGATGTTCCCTTGGTTGTGCCTGAGGTCAACCCCGACGACGTCGACTGGCACAAGGGCATCATCGCCAA
>PMIZ01000427.1 GCA_003157225.1 Actinomycetota bacterium
AGAGCACCGGGTCGCGCAGCCAGACGTTCGGCGCGGTCATGTCGATCTTGGCGCGGAGCGTCCGAGCGCCGTCCGGGAACTCGCCGTTCTTCATGCGCGTGAACAAGTCAAGGCTCTCCTCGATGGAGCGGTTGCGGAACGGGCTGTCCTTGCCCGGCTTGTAGAANNCGGAGGCGTAGAACGGCTCCAGCGTTTCTCCGCGACTCTCGGCCGCCATGACCGGGGCGATGTAGTAGTCTTCGCGCCCCGCCGCCTCACGCTTGTCGGCCAGGCCGCCCACCGGCTTCAGGCCCAGGCAGTGGTCCGCCCAGCCGGCTATGAGCCACTTCACGTCGGCGGTGNNCGGCGGCCAGCCCGAAGTTGATGCTCAGGGACTTGGCGTGGCCGATGTGGAGGTAGCCGTTGGGCTCGGGCGGGAAGCGTGTCACCACGCCGCCGATGCGGCCCGCGGCCAGGTCCTGCTGCACCAACTCCCGGAGGAAATCCTGACGCTCCTGCCCTGGCTGGTCTTGCGGCGGCTGCGCCATCGCGAGGTGGTCTTGGTTCACGTTGGGGTCCGGCATGGGGCTCCTTCTGCACCGGTGATTGCTGCTGCGAACGATAGCAGAGAGCGACAAGCTGGGCGGCAAGCGCTCACTCGGGGTCGGGGGTCGGGGAGGCGCCGCGTCCTCGACGCCACGACGCAAGGCAAGCCGCCCTAGACGGAGCCCGGACCCTGGTCGAGGACCTCGCGCACCCGGCGCACTAGCACGTCGGGCGAGAAGGGCTTCTCCAGGTAGTGCATCCCGTCCTGCAGCCGCCCAGCCTGAAGAACGGTATCTCGCGTGTAGCCGGACATGTATAGCACCGGCAGCCGCGGGCGCAGGACCAGCGCCCTCTGGGCGAGCTCTCCGCCCTGCATCTGACCCGCAAGGATCACGTCGGTGAGCAACATGTCTATGTCCAAAGCGCCATTTTCCAGGAGGACAACAGCCTCGTGCGCCGTCGCCGCCGTCACGACGCGAAAGCCGCGGGACTCTAGCACCCGCTTGACCAGTTGCCGGATCCCCTCCTCATCTTCCACCACGAGCACAGTCTCCGAATGCTCCTGCTCGCGCGTTCCGTGGGCTGCCGCCACCGGCAGGACGGAGCCATCCTCCGCCGCCCCCGCCGGCGTTTCGGCCAGCCGGGGAAGGTAGATCTTTGCCGAGGTGCCATGACCCGGCTCGCTATAGATGAAGATGCCTCCCCTGCTCTGCCTGACCGTCCCATAGACCGTCGCCAAACCGAGGCCGGTCCCTTTGCCCACCTCTTTGGTCGTGAAGAACGGCTCGAAGGCGCGCGTCTTCGTCTCCTCGTCCATGCCGACGCCTGTGTCGGACACCGCCAGAACGACATGAGTCCCGGGTCGCATGCCGGAGTGGGAGAAGCAGAACCCCACATCGATATCCACCCTGCCGGTCTCGATGGTCAGCCTACCTCCCTGGGGCATGGCGTCTCGAGCGTTGACCGCCAGGTTCATGATCGCCTGCTCGAACTGGGCCACGTCGACCTCCACCCGGCCGGCATCGGGGTCGAGGATGGTAACGAGCTCGACGTGCTCCCCTAGCGTGCGGCTGAGCAGTCGTTGCACGTCCGTCACGACATCGTTCACGACAACTGCCTCCGGCTGCAGTGGTTGGCGCCGGGAAAAGAGGAGGATCTGCCGGGTCAGAGCCGTTGCCCGGTCGGCAGCGGCCTTGATCTCCCCCACGTCGGCCCGCGCCGTTTGGCTCAGGTCGTCGCCCGAGAGAAGGATCAGGTCGCAATACCCCACAATCGCCGTCAGCAGGTTGTTGAAGTCGTGTGCGATGCCCCCGGCCAGTTGTCCGATGGCATCCATCTTCTGCGCCTGCCGCAACTGCGCCTCGGTCTCGTGAAGGGCGCGCTCCGCCCGTTTGCGCTCGCTGACGTCGCGGCCGAAGCAGACGCTGAACTCGTCTCCCTCGTAGTCCACGAAGTTCGCGATGACCTCGACGGGGATCACACGGCCGAACTTCGTATGGTGCTCTGTCTCGATCACGCGGGAACCCTGCTCCTTGGTCTTCTGCCAGCCTGCCTCCCAACTGCCCGGCTCGCCCTCGAAGTCCCCAGTGATCTGGAAGACCGTCATACCCAGCAGTTCGTCGCGCGAATACTCGAGTTCCAGACAGGCGGCTCTGTTGACGTCCACGATCCGACCACCGGAATCGATCCAGATCATCGAATCAGCCGCGTGATCGACCGAGAACTGAGTGCGGCGAAGGGCGCGCTCAAAACGCTCTTCGGAGGACTGGAGCGACTGCTGCTCACGGAGGCGCGAGGTCTCGTTCATGGCCGCTATCTGCCTGGCCATGGCAACGATCGTGATGAGCACAGCTATGACCGCCGCTCCGCCTTCGACCGTGTCGAACGTGTTCCGCAGGGCCCACACCAACACCGAAATGGCAACCACGATGGCGACGTAGGGGAGCAATCGCAGTCCGCCTCCCCGCTGCGCCGCAGGCGCCTCTCCAGAAGTCCGGGCAACGTCCTCTCGCGCGCCGGCGGAATGCTCGAGCGCCGCCGCCAGGGCGAATAGGAACCAGGCGACCAGATAGACGGCGTCGGTGACTTTGGTGTCGACGTTGGCGCCCGAAGTAGATACGTAGCCATATGCGAGGTCGGCAGCAAAGCCGACGAGGAGAGCCGTTAACAGGGTGACCAGAGCCGGCCGGCTGCGGAAGCGGCTGCGGCGCATGGCGAGATTCCCAATCCCCAAGATCAGAAGAAGGTCGCCCAGCGGATAGGCAACAGTGATGGCGTCCCCGAGCCCCGCTCCCAAGCCTTCGAGAGCCGGCCGGAGCACGAAGTACCAGACCAGCAGCGTGCCCCCCAGAAAGATGGTGGCCACATCCAGGCTGACCTTGAAGCGCTCCGCGCGCGAACCGGACGGCGGCGAGAGCAGCACCAACGCGCCCAGCAGCAAGGGGTAGTAAACCAGGTAGCCGATGTCCGACCAGGCAGGCGACTCGACGCTCGCATGTAGGCTTTCAGCCACGACATAGAGCACATCGCCGAGCCAGAACGCCGCCAGCGACGCCGCGACGAGAGCCCAGGCGACGGAGTCACGCCGCTGAGCCCGGCGAGACCAGGCGGTGCGAATTGAAAGCCCTACCGCGACGAACCCAACGGGAAGGTACAGAACTTGGGTCACCGCATAGGCGTGTTGGGCTTTGGCTCCGGTCGCAATCCACACGATGTAGGCAATTGTTAACGCGCCAGCGAGAGCGACCGGCCATCTGGCCCAGCCCTTCACCAGGCGGACCCCGCGTAGCCTTTGCATGACGCTGGTCACCGACCAGCCTCGACCGAATCCCAACCCACCTAGAGCTCTCCAGATCTTCCCTGCCGGCCGAAGGGATACAGGCCCACAGCGCCACCAATGACCCGGCGCAGTCGAGAAGCAGCATATACCTTCGCTCGTGCCAGTGGAAATGACGGGCGGGCTATCGCTCTCCTAGCAGGCTGCTGAACAATGACGCTGCGCCGGGTGCCCTCTGGGCGTGGACACGATCGCCGCGCGCGAGACAAGGACGCAGGAAGCGCAAATAGCAGCGCTATTTGTGCGACCGAGGACGAAGTACCGCGCTGGCCAGCGTGTCCTGGTGGCCGTGGCTTCGTTGTTCAGCAGCCTCTTAAGCCGCCTCGCACGTTTCGGACCGGCGCGGCCTGAACTGGCTCGCGTAGAGCTCGGCATATAAGCCTCCCGCTTCCACCAGCTCTTGGTGCCGTCCGCGCTCGACCACTCGGCCGTCGTCGATCACCAGGATCTGGTCGGCGTCTCTGACCGTCGAGAGCCTGTGGGCGATGACGAGAGAGGTGCGCCCGCGCAACGCGGTCTCGAGCGCTCTCTGCAGCGCGCCCTCCGATTCTGAGTCTAGGTGCGCGGTCGCCTCGTCGAGAACCACGATGTCGGGCGCCTTGAGGAGCAGGCGAGCGATGGCGATACGCTGCTTCTCCCCGCCGGAAAGCCGGTAACCGCGGTCTCCCACGATGGTGTCGAGGCCGTCCGGCAGAGAGTCAACGAAAGCTGCTATCTGGGCGGCCTCCAACGCTTCCCTGAGCTGGGCCTCGGCTGCCTCCGGCTTGGCGTAGAGCAGGTTGGCGCGGAT
>PMIZ01000486.1 GCA_003157225.1 Actinomycetota bacterium
GCGGCTTCTACGACATCCCACACGGAGTCGCGAACGCCGTCAACCTGCCGATTGTCGCCCAATACACCCTCCACGCGGAGCCGGAGCGATCGGCTCGCTTGGCCGATGCGCTCGCAGACGGCATTGGTGGGCCAACACCGGGCGGCGACGGTGAGCGACTGGTGGCGATGCTAGAGAGGCTCAATTCCGACCTGAGCATACCCTCCGCAAGCGCAATCGGCGTCAAAGACGCAGATATTCCGCGGTTGGCCGAACTCTGCACGACCAACGTGTCTATCGAGAGCAATGCGCGCCCTATCAATGCCGAGGGCTTTTGTCGTTTGCTCGAAATCGGTCAGAGGTCGTGATGATCGAGACGCTGAGGGGAGGCCATGCGTCGTGAGGTTGTCAAGTGGTTGATCGAGGTCGATGGATGCCGACCACGCGAGGAGGTGGTCAAGGAAGAATGTGTGGAGGCTCTGCTACCCACAAGGACTGCTGAACGAGAAGCAGCATCACGTCCTGTCGCCGCCCTGCTCTACCGGGCTAGGCGGGCACACATGGAAGGGGGGAACTAGCTTGGCTGAAGAACTGACATTTGCTCGAAAGGCGAGCGGGCTCGTCCGGGGGTTGTCCCTCTATGACGCCTTCGGAATGGGGATCATCAACACCTTGCCACTCTATGGCATTTGGTTCATGTTCATGTCGCTTGCCATCTTCCCAAAGATGAACCTTCTACTGGCGGTCGTGATAACGACTGTCACCCTAGGTGTGGTCTCTCCCATCGTCTGGGGAGTGCTCGGGGCCAGCATGCCGCGCAGCGGCGGCGACTACCTCTACAACACTCGTGTCATTAACCCGGTCATCGGCATGGCCGCAAGCATGGGGATGGTGCTCGGTGAGATGTACTGGAGCATCTATATGGCCACGTGGATTACGCAGCCGTCCCTCCAGATCATCGGCCAATACACCGGGTGGAAGGGGCTGACGAACTTCGCCAACTCCACCTCCGGCACCTTCCTCTGCTCGGTGTTGCTCTTTGTCGCGGCCTTCTGCCTCGTATCGTTTGGCTGGCGCGTCTACCACGTGTTCATACGGCCGGTACTCTTCATCACCCTTGCGATGACGGCCGTAGTCTTCCTGCCAATGATCTTCCGCTCGCCCAGCTCCTTCATACACATCTGGAACTCAGCGGCGGCGCACTACCACTCGCTCAACTACCACGCGTTCATCAAGGCTGTCGGCAAAGCAAGTGGCTCGCCAATTACCGGCACGTGGAACTGGAGTGACACCATCGGTGGCTTCACCGCCACGTTCATGCTCGTCATCTACAACTACGTGGCGGCGTACGTCGGTGGCGAAGTCAAGAAGCCTGGTAAGGCCGTGTTTCTCGCTCACCTCTGGGGTAACGCCATAACGGTTGGTCTGTCGCTTATTTGCCTCGCAGGATTGTACCGTATGGTCAGCATGAAGTTCATGGTGGCTGCCGCCTGGAATCAACTGAATGGTCCAATTGCTGGATATAAACTCCCGTGGGACACGTCACTGTTAGGCGTGACGTTCATGGGATCAGGTATGAACAGGGTGTTTGGCGTTCTAACGGCTCTGACGTGGCTATTCGGGACAATCGCGATCTTCGCAGTGATTCTAGTGTTCGTGCAAAGGGTTCTGTTTGCGTGGAGCATGGATCGCATGGCACCGAAGTTCTTAAGTGATATCAGCACACGCTGGGCGACACCGGTAAAGGGTTTCGCGCTTGTTGCTGTGATTATTTGTGGGTTCTCTTTGGCGTATATCTTGTGGCTTAAGAGCGCGTTAACTGGTTTGGTTGCTGCTGGTATGATGACTGTGTCTGTATTCCTAGTAACGTCGATTTCGGCGATACTGCTTCCATACAGAAAGCGTGTGCGAATGATTTGGGAAGCATCGCCGTATTCTCAGTGGAAGATTGGTCGTGTACCGGTGGTGACGATAGCCGGTGTTATCTACTGCGGATACGTGTTGGTGTTGCTGTATTACGCGTTCCTTTCACCACGCACGAGAGACATAACTGGCAAGAATGCATTTATATTTATTGGGATTTGGGTCTTCGGCATTTTGTGGTACCTTGGCTGGCGCTATGGGAACAGAAAGAAGGAGATAAATATCGACGTTGCGTTCAAGGAGTTGCCGCCGGAGTGACTATGTGACGGCAGGATGGTCGACGGCGGTGGCGGAGGGGGAGAAGCTCACGGCGCGGAGCCGGTGGCAACGGGCTCCGCGCCGTGGCGTGGTTGGAGACTATCACTGGCGAGGCAGTGCCTGTGGGGAAGGCGAGCTTCGTGTCGTAGGGTGAGGGGAAGGAGAGAGGATCCATGGCGAAACGCAACCTCTTTGCCGGTGGCAGTCGATCGAGAGGGCTGGGCCTTACCCTGTTCAGCAGTGAGGACATGGAGTCGATCCATCTGTCGACTCTCGAGGTTCTCGAGCGAACAGGAGTGTTCGTCGAGGCTGACGAGGCGCTTGACATCTTCGCCGACGGCGGATGCAGCGTCGATCGAGAACAGCACGTCGCGAGAATCCCACCGCACATCGTCGAGGAGGCCATCGCCGCCGCCCCCCCGAGGGTGACCTTGTGCGGACGAGATCCGCGCAATGACGTCGTGCTGGAACCTGGTCGTGTGTCGTTCTGTACGTTCAGCGAAGGCATCATGATGATTGACGTGCGCACCGGCGAGTACCGCCCGACGACTAAGCAAGATGTCGCCGACATCGGGCGGTTGACCGACTACCTCAGCCAGATGGACACGTACCAGATCTCTGTGGTATCCCGGGATGTGCCCACTGAGACCTACGAGATCCACAATCTCCAGGCGGCACTCTTGAATACCACGAAGCCGCTGGGGACGGGTCCGCTGGAGCCAGAAGACACGCGCGTGGTCATCGACATGGCGGCCCTCGTCGCGGGCGGCATGGACGAGCTTCGAGAAAGGCCCCTGATCTACCTCTGCGGCTGTCCTGTGAGTCCGCTGAAACTGACCGCCGGCTGCACGAATTTCGTCATTGCCGCGGCCAGAGCTGGCCTGCCGGCGCTCGTCATCTCGATGGCTATGGCGGGAGGATCCGCGCCGGTGGCGCTGGCGGGGACACTGGTGACCCACAACACCGAGGTCCTGGCAACGCTCGTGCTCTCACAGCTCACCGAGCGGGGCTCTCCGTTCATCTATGGGAGCTCGACGACGGCGTTGGATCTTCGTTTTGCGGCCGCCTCAGTCGGGTCGCCAGAATGCGCCATGATTAACGCCGCCGTGGCCTACTTGGCCAAACAGTACCGTCTCCCGAGCTTCGTGGCTGGCGCGTAGGGAGACTCGAAGACCGGTGACGAGCAGCTCGGACACGAGAAGACTCTCACCGCTCTGCTACCAGCGTTGGCAGGGGCCAACCTGATCTACGGGGCGGGCATGCTCGAGTCGGGTGTCACTTTCGACTGTAGCCAGCTGGTCATCGACGACGAGATTGCCAGCATGATCAAGTACGCCGTCGGCGGCATACCGGTGAACGACGGAACGCTGATGGTTGAAGACATCGCCACGGTCGGTGCTCGTGGCGACTTCCTGAGTATGGACAGCACCCTCCGGTTGACGAGAAGTCAGACGCAACCGCGGCTGATTGATCGACGCGTGCGGGCCGAATGGGAGATGGACGGAAAATCGGACATGTATGCCCGTGCACGCGCGAAGGCGCTGGAGATCATCGAGTCACACCGACCGGAGCCGCTCGACGCCGCGATCGCGGAGCGCCTCCGGATAATGGTCGCCGACGCCGACCAGACGATTGCGGGCGCCGCCCCGGCTTGACGTCGGAGAACAGCGACTGTGGCCCACGGGATTACGAGTATCCCGAACGGCTCTGGGAAAGCGAGGGTTCATGGAGGAAGGCATCCCCACCCGTATGGGGGACGGCACCCTGGCGCGCCTGACGCGCAGCCAGATCCGGGCCGACGTGGAGGCCGGCACGGAGGCGGCGGCCAAACGGGCCAAGCTGCCGCCGCTCGCAGCGGACGAGATCGAGCATGTGACCGACGTCTATGCCTCCGCCGCCCGCTTCACCGGCGTCGATCTGGGCGACGAGATAGTCCTCTCCTGCGACGGCACCGGCATGAAGACGCACGCCACCCGCCAGCAGGACATGCAGAGCTTCGAGCAGTGGATGGGCGCCGACCTGGTGGAGCTCTGCGTCGGCGACTACTCGCTCAAGGTGGTGCGCACGATCCTGCCCTACGAGGCCCAGTGCCTGCACGACGCCCAGTTGCAGATGGTCGTCCCGATGCAGTACGGCGTGATGCCCAACCTGGGCCTCTACTCCAAGCCGGACGGCCCCTGCCAGAACTGGAACGAGCTGCTGCCGCTGGCCGACATCGACGGCGCCCGCGGGGCCGAGGAAGAGGCCGTCGAGATGGCCGTCGCCGACATGGTCAAGCTGGCCGACGCCATGTGGGAGGCCGGCGCCGACGGCCTCGACTGGGACACCACCGGCGCCTCCGGCGACCCCGAGTTCCTGGCCGCCCTGCGGGCCACCGAGATCGTGCGCAAGAAGTACCCCGACATGGGCGTCGAGCTCGGCATGGCGGGCGAGTTCGTCCTCGGCATGCACGGCCAGCTCGAGTACGACGGCGTGCGCCTGGCCGGCCTCTACCCGCGCGAGCAGATGCTGCTGGCGCAGAAGGCCGGGGCCACCATGTTCGGACCGGTGGTCAACACCAACACCGGCCAGAGCTGCGCCTGGAACATGGCCCGCGCCCTGACCCTGATCAAACCCTGCATGGCGGAGGCGACGATCCCCATCCACCCCAACGCCGGCATGGGCGTCGGCGGCGTGCCGATGTTCGTCCACCCGCTCGTCGACGCCGTCAGCCGGGCGGCCAAGTGCTTCGTCGACATCCT
>PMIZ01000428.1 GCA_003157225.1 Actinomycetota bacterium
GAGCGCAAGAAGGCCGGTCTCAAGAAGGCACGCAAGCGCCCGCAGTTCTCGAAGCGTTAGCAGGCTCTTTCCAGGTCCCTAGTCCCAGGGATTACGGAGGCGAGGGAGAAATCTCCCTCGCCTTCTTCTGTTTCCGGAGGGCAGATGCCCGAACTACGTGTGGACGTCGATGCGATCGGGAGAAACACCGAGGCAGTGGCCGCCTTGCTCTCCGAGCACGGCCTTGGCCTGGTGGCGGTGACCAAAGGGTGCCTGGGGGAACCCAGGGTCGCGGCGGCCATGATCGCCGGCGGCGCGCTGGCCATCGCCGACACTCGCGATATCAACCTGCGCCGGCTTCACACCGCGCTGCCCGGAGTGGAACTCCACCGCATCCACCTGCCTTCGCTCACCGTGCCCTTTGAACCGGGCGACATCACCTACGTCTCGTCCTGGGAAGGGGCGGCGGCCGTGGCCGAGCTCGGCCCCTTGGGTGATCACGAAGCCACGCCCCGGCGCGTCATGGTGCAGGTGGAAACCGGGGACGAACGCGAAGGGGCACCGCTTGAGAACGTGGAGCGACTCGTACTGGACATCGCCGCAGACCCGCGCCTGGACCTGGCGGGCATCTCCACCAACTACGCCTGTTTCAAGGGGACGCCGAGCGGGATCCGCCGGTCGGTGGAGTCCCTGGCGGCCGCGGCGGGCGCGCTGAGGGCGGCGGGGCAGACGGTGGAAAGGGTTTCGGGGGGCAACTCCAGCCTTCTCAGCCTGCTCGTCGCCGGGGAGCGATTGCCGGTGGAAGTGACGGAGCTACGTTGCGGGGAAGCCTTGCTTCTTGGCCAGGACGCTCTCTTCTATCGTCCTCTGCCGGGGTGCCGAACCGACACCTGTCTGCTGCGAGCTGAAGTGGTCGAAGAGTATACTAGGCCCGCCGCCCGCGGCCTCGTGAGACGCTTGGTGCTCGGCATCGGCAGGCAAGACGTGGGTTCGGGCGGAGTCCGGTTCTTGGAGCCGGGCGTCAGCGAAATCGGGCGGTCGGCGGACTATCTGGTGGTCGAGGCCGGAGGCGAATGCCCGCCGGTCGCCGTGGGCGCGTTGATCGACATGATCCCAAGCTACGAAGCTCTCGTGGCCGCGTGGACGTCTCCTTACGTGGAGCTGACGCTGTTGCTGGGATCCTGACGACGGAGGTTTATGGCTGATGTGTGGAATCGTCGGATATGCTGGCGACCGGGCTTGCCGGGACATCCTCTTTCGGGGGCTCAGGAGGCTCGAGTACAGGGGTTACGACTCGGCCGGCATCTCTATTGTGAACGACGGACGCCTCGCGCTACTTCACTCCGTAGGCAACCTGGACAATCTGGAGGCCATCCTCGGCGGACTCGAGGGTGACGGGACCCTGGGCATCGCCCACACCCGCTGGGCCACCCACGGGAAGCCCTCGACCGAGAACGCCCATCCCCACACCGACTGCCAGGAGCGCTTCGCCATAGTGCTGAACGGCATCGTGGAGAACTACGTGACCCTGAGGAGCGCCCTCCAGGACGAGGGACACATCTTCACCTCGGAGACCGACGCTGAGGTAGTCGCCCATCTCATTGAACGGGCGTATCAGGGCTCGCTCAAGGATGCGGTGGTCGATGCTTACCGGCAGATGGAAGGGCACTTCACCATTTGCGTGGTCGCTGTGGACGAACCTGACGTGATCGTGGGGATACGCAAGGAGACGCCGCTGGTGGTGGGGCTGGGCGAAGGGGAGAACTTCCTGGCCTCGGCCATCCCTGCGTTTCTCGCCCACACCCGCAACGTCATCTTCCCCGACGATGGTGAGGTGGTGGTGGTCAGGCGCGACGGGGTGCAGATCTTCGATCTCGACGGCGCCACCATTGAGCGGCCGGCGCAGCACGTCGATTGGGACGACGAGGCGGCCGAGAAGGCCGGCTACGAGACGTTCATGCTCAAGGAGATCCATGAGCAAGGCGCCGCCCTCGCCGACACCCTTGCCGAGCGTATCGGGGCCGACGGTCTGGTGACCTTGGATGGCCTCGGCCTTGAGCCCAAAGACATCGAGGCGATAGAGAGGGTAGTGATCGTCGCCTGCGGAACCTCCTATCATGCCGGACTCGTGGGCAAGCATGCCCTGGAACGCTGGGCTCGCCTGCCCGTGGAGGCCGAGGTGGCCTCCGAGTTCCGCTACCGCAACCCGGTGATCGGCCCGGATTGTTTATGCATCGCCATCAGCCAGTCGGGAGAGACCGCCGACACGCTGGCCGCCATGCGTCTGGCCCGGCAGGCCGGGGCTCGGGTGCTCGCGGTGAGCAATATCGTCGGTTCTCAAGCCACTCGCGAGGCCAACGGCGTGCTCTTCACCCGTGCCGGACTCGAAATAGGGGTGGCGGCCACCAAGACCTTCATCAGCCAGGTGCTCGCCATGTTGCTCCTCGGGTTGTACCTCGGTGAGAAACGTGGCCACCTAAGCGGAGACCAAGTGCGCGCCTACACGGAGGAACTGCGGCACATCCCTGGCATGCTGGACGATTATCTGGCAGCGGGCGCGGCCGCCAAGGTGGAGAGCGTGGCGGCACGCTATGCTTCCAGCCGCTACTTCATGTGCCTGGGGCGGAACGTAAGCTTCCCAATCGCTCTCGAAGGCGCGCTGAAGCTGAAGGAGATCTCCTATGTCCCCACCGAGGCCTACGCGGCCGGAGAGATGAAGCACGGCCCTATCGCTCTGCTGGAGGAAGGCTCTCCGGTCCTGGTAGTGGCCACGGATGGGGCGGTGTACGACAAACTCATGTCCAATGTACAGGAAGTCAAGGCGCGGGGTGCCCGAGTGATCGCAGTGGCCTCCGAGGGGAACGAGACCATCGCCCAGACGGCCGACGACGTCCTGTACGTGCCTCGCACCAGCGAGATGCTGTCTCCCCTGATGGCGATCGTGCCGCTCCAACTGTTCGCCTACTATGTAGCCAAGTCCCGTGGGGAGAAGGTCGACCAGCCCCGTAATCTGGCCAAGACCGTGACGGTGGAGTAGGCATGGGAGCTCTCGAGGGCGGCCCGCGCGTAGGGTTCGACCTGGTCGAGCTGGACAGATTCGAGCGTGCCCTCGTTCGTCACCCGGGCCTCATAGCTCGGCTCTTCACTCCGGCCGAGGTCGCGTGCTGTGGCGCGCGGGGGAAGCCTGTCCTTCACTATGCGGCTCGTTTTGCCGCCAAGGAAGCTGTTGGTAAACTCCTGGGAAGCGGCGTCGTATCCTGGCGGGAGATCGAAGTGGCGAGAGGAGCCCCACCGCTGGTTAGCCTCACCGGGAGAACCGCCCGTCTAGCCGACGAGCAGGGCATCGCTGAGATACGGGTCTCACTGTCTCACGTGGGTTCGCTCGCGGGAGCTTGTGCCGTTGCTATGGCTTGTTCTTCGGAAGGAGCGGACGATGGACGACTGCTCGAGTCTTGACGAGCGCCCGGCGGCCTTCACGCCGGCGCAGATGCGTGAACTCGATCGGGCGACCATCGAGGACATCGGTATCCCCGGTCCGGTGCTCATGGAACGGGCCGCCCTCGGTGTGAGCCTGTTGATCCAGACCCGGTACGCCGGGAGGCATACTCTCTTCGTCTGCGGTCCGGGCAACAACGGTGGCGATGGCTTGGCCGCGGCGCGCCAGCTTCACGTTGCCGGCCACCCGGTGGCGTGCGTGGTCGCCGCGGGATCTGCCGCGGATCTCAGTGCCGACGCGGCCATGAACTTCCGTGCCGCGGAGAGAGCCGGCGTCAACCTGCGGCTAGGCGAGGTGCCTGACTACCTCTGGGACGAGACCGAGGTGGTGGTCGATTGCCTGCTTGGCACCGGTGCTTCGGGCGAGCTGCGCGACCGGCCGGCGGAGTGGGCCGCGAAGATCAACGCGGCAGGGGCTCGTGGAGTCCCGATAGTGGCCGTCGATGTACCTACGGGGGTCGATGCAGCGACCGGTAACATCGCGGTCGGCACTGTGGCGGCCGACGTCACCATCACCTTTCACGCAGCCAAGAGTGGCCTCGTCTGCCCCCCGGGATCGGAGGCCGCCGGGGAGGTGCTGGTATGGAACATCGGCATCCCCGAGTCGCTCGAGCCGGAGCCCGACCTCTGGGTGGTGACCGGTGAGGACGTGAACGTGCCGGGCCGCCGGGTGGACGACCACAAGTACCGGGCCGGATACGTGGCCGTTCTGGCCGGCTCGGCTGCCTATCCCGGCGCTGCCTGGCTGGCATCGCAAGCAGCCTATCGAACCGGAGCTGGCTACGTGCGTCTGCTCATGACCTCCGGTGCCGCGGCGGGGGTGAGGAATCGCCTAGTTGAGACCGTTCTCGAGGACCTCGGCCCGGGCGATTTTCTGTCCGACGCCGCATCGGTGCTCTCGGTGCTCGCCGATGAGCGCCTGGGCGCGTTGGTCGCCGGCCCTGGACTGGGGCGCCACCCCTCTACCTTCTCGGCTCTCAAGCGGGTGATACTGGAGAGCTCGGTGCCCACCGTCATCGACGCCGATGGCATTGTGGCGTTCTCGGGCGAGGCGGAGAGCCTGCGAGGCCGACCCGGTCTGGTGCTGACGCCGCACGTGGGTGAGCTCGCGGCGCTGCTGGGAGTGCCCGCGGCGGAATTGGCCAAGACGGCATTGACTGCCGCGCGCGGCGCCGCTCGGGCCACGGGGCAGGTAGTGCTGCTCAAAGGTTCCTCGACGGTCGTAGCCGCTCCGTCGGGCGAGACACGCGCCGTGCTGCAGGGACCACCACAGCTGGCCTCGGCCGGCACCGGCGACGTGCTCTCCGGGGTGATCGGAACGCTGCTGGCGAAGGGACTCGAGCCGTTCGAAGCCGCGTATGCCGGCGCCTGGATACACGCCGAGGCGGGTAGGCTGGGGGCGCTTACCGATCCTCAGGGTGTCCTGGCAGGGGACTTGGTGGACCTTCTTCCGGACGTTATTGCCGACCACATCTACGAGAGGGGACCCTCATGGAGGAGCTGACAGTCAGGGACATAATGAAGACCGACGTGATCACGGTCGGTCCGGAGACGTCAGTGCGCGAACTGGCCGACATTCTCGCCGAGCACAAGATCAGCGGCGTACCGGTGGTGGACGGCGAGGGGATGGTGGTCGGCATCGTGACCGATTCCGACGTGATCCTCCAGGACGCCGACCTCCATTTCCCCTACTACGTCCAGTTCTTGGACAGCGTCATCTATCTGGAGAGCTTCCACAACTTCCGCGAACGCTTCCGCAAAGCCTACGGGTCCAAGGTGAGCGAGATCATGAGCAGTGAAGTGATCACGATCTCTCCCGACGCTTCGGTACACGAGGCGGCCACGCTCATGGCCGATCGCAAGGTCAACCGGCTTCCGGTGACGCACGCGCACAAGCTGGTAGGCATTGTCACCAGGGGTGATATCGTGCAGGCCATCGCCGAGAAGAAGGCATAAGAGCTCCAAGAGGGGTGGCACGACAGGATCATGTCCAAGAAAGCAACACGGAGAGCCGCGAGACAGGCCTTCCCCAAGGCGAAGACGCCCCCGCCGGCCAGGTCGGCATACCGGGCGCGGCCGAAGTCCTCGGCCGGAAGCCGGGGCAGGGCGCCCGTAAGGCTGATCCCGAAACCCGCGAGCGTCAAGAAGTCGGCGATCATGGGATTGGTCATGGGTGTGGCCTACTTCCTGTTGATCCAGTTCGCCTGGAAGAGCAACACCACCACCACCGGGGGGAACCTGATCATCGCGGCGGCTGGTTGTCTGATATCCGGCGGGGTCTTCTACCTCACCGACCGCCTCAAGTACCAGCGGTACCTGCGCAAGAAGAATGGGTCGTCCAGGTGATGCTGGTCGTGGGCGCGCGATAGAGCCGGCATGATGTCCCTGCAGGTCGTCGCCGATATCCTGCGGCGCCGGCAGACTCAGGGGTGGCTGGTAGGCGGCAGCGTGCGCGACCGCGAGCTGGGACGCCTCTCTCCCGATCTCGACATCGTGGTGACCGACGACGCGGGGGCGGTAGCCCGCGAGATCGCGCGACGGCTGGACGTTCCTTGGTTCGTCCTCTCCGAAAGGCATCCGGCGTACAGGGTCATGACCCGCGAGGGTCGCATCGACGTGGCGCCGGTGAAGGGCGATGGCATCCTTGACGATCTCGGTGAGCGAGACTTCACCGTGAACGCCATGGCTGTGCCGATAGGCGAGACAGAGGTGCTGGATCCCTTTGGAGGCGTCGCCCATCTCCGGGAACGGCGCCTGGTAACGGTGTCTGAGCGGGTGTTTCGCGACGACCCGCTGCGGATGATGCGCGCGGCTCGCTTTCGTCAAGTGCTCGGCCTCGAGATCGAGCCGGCGCTTGCCGCCGCGGTGCGGGGGCAAGCGCCCCTCCTTGCCGGCACCGCCGCCGAGCGCATCGTGGCCGAGATGGCGCTCACGCTGGCCGCCGGCCGGTCCGCCGAGGCGGTGCGCCAGTGGCGCGATCTGGGGCTGCTTGCGCAGTTCTTGCCTGAGACGTCGTGGGATGATCGGCTCGAGACGACGCTGGTGGTGCTGGAGACGCTCGACGAGATCCTAGACCGGCCCGCCACGTGGTTCCCAAAGGCGGCGCGAGCACTTAGCGGCCGTCTTGAGCAGCCTCTCGATGGCGCGTTCGCTCGCCCCGTTGCTGTGCGATTGGCCGGACTGATGCACCGAATGCGGCCCGAAGAGGCGGTCCGGGCGGGTCGTAGGCTGAAGCTGTCGGCGGACATGGTGTCGCTGGCGTCCACCCTGGCGCGCCGAGGGCAGGTGGGCAGTGGCCTCCCGCCGGCGCCGCGGGGGCGCGAGGCGGTGCTCTTCCTGTGGGAGGTGGCTCCCTGGGAGCCCGAGGTCATCCTTCTCGAAGCTGCAAGAACCACCGACGTTCTCGACACCCTGAATGGCCTGCTCGATCTGTGGCACGCGTGGGCTTCGGGTGAGGCGCCGCAGGCGCCCGTGGACGGAGTGTCACTGATGTGCGAGCTGGGTCTGGGGAGCGGTCCGCTTCTGGGCACGGTGCTGCGCGAAGCCCGGCTGGCTTGGGAGGCCGGTGAAGCTACCGACTTGGATCAGGTGCTCGCCGTGGCGCGCGCGGCTCTCGCTCGCGGCACCTCGTCGGGCGAGACGTGATTCCGCAGCGACCTCCAGTAGCAGTCCGCGCCGGCTCCTCCCGCAAGGAGCCGGCGCGGACGGGTAATCCAGCGCCTGGACTGGCGCCCGATTCCTTTCTTCGTGCGCTACTGCGCGTCTATCTCCACCACCTGAGAGGCCCACTTGCCGCTCGAGGTCACCTGATCA
This sequence comes from Actinomycetota bacterium, assembly GCA_003157225.1. The sequence goes on from PMIZ01000428.1 coordinate 7,288, forward strand.
GCCTTCGGGCTGACGAAGGCTATCCGCAGCGCCCCCTCGCTGGACTTGAGGGCGTGACCGTCGACAGAGTAGGCCAAGATTACGGTGATGCTGCCGTCGATGGTGGTGACCTCGTCACCCGTGGTCGGGTTGAACATCGTGACCTTGCCCTTGACGTCATCCGCCGAGAACTGCGCCTTATAGCCGTCGGCCGCGATCGCGTTCATCGTGGTGACTCCGCCGGCCAACTTCATCAGGTCCTTGATAGCGACGCCCTTGTAGAGCTTCGGCGCTGTGATATTGCCGGTCTTGTTCTTCCAGCCGCCATAGCCCTCGGTGGCCGTCATGGCCTTGAGTTCGGCCAGCGTGAATTCCAGCGTACCGGTGGGGCCGGTCACCTTCAGGATCTTCCCCGTGCGGTAGAACAGCTGTGCGAGTATCTCGGCCGCCTCGCCGCGAGTGGCGTTCGCGGTCGGATTCCAGCTCGCCAGGTCGGCAATGCCGGTGAGCAGGCCGTTGTACTCGGCCTTCCTGAGGTTGGCGCCGTGGGCCGGGTTGGAGTAGTCGAGCACGCCCTTGTAGTCCGCGGGCGGCTCGGCGAGAGCTGCGCCCGCGGCACGCACCGCTACGCTGATCGCCTGCTGCCGGCTCACGTTCTCGTAGAAACCGAAAGTGCCATCGGTGTGTCCCTGGATGATCCCCTGCTGTGCCGCGACTGCTACGTAGCAGCCCGGGTACAATTGGGTGACAGGGTCGTACGGGGCGGGAGTGTCGGAGAATGGGGATTGATCCGCAGCCGAAACGGGATAGCCCAGGGTCAAGACCGCCATCTTCGCGAACTGCTGCCGCTGCAGCGGGTTGTCGGGCCTGAACGTACCGTCGTCGTAGCCGCCGATGTATCCACGCGACGCGAGAGCCAGAATGCTGGCTGAGTAGTCGCTGTTATCTATATCGGTGAACTTGGCGGCAGCCAGAGCGGGAACCGCCACCGCGAGCACAAGGACCACCACCAGCACCAGTCCCGCTATCAACCGAATCCTTCTCATGAACACTCCTCTCACGGCCGTTCCCCGTATTGACTGTGCCGGCGCGGTGATGCCGCTCGGCACTACTGGACCTTCAGCTCGACGACCATCCTGACCCAGAGCTTGCTGGGTGTCACTTGGTCCTTCGCGGAACTGACGAAGGCCAGCCGAAGCGGTCCCTCGCTGGAGCTGAGCGCCGCCCCATCCTTCGCATACGCGACTATGACTCTCAAGCTCCCGTTTATGCTGCTGACGGTCTCACCGCTGCCCGGGTCGAACATTGTCACCTGGCCCGCCGCCTGTCCGGACGACAGCATCTGCGAGTAGCCGTCGGAAGCGACGACTGTAACCGAACCGCCGCCGCCTACTAGCTCCGTCAGGGATTTCAGCGAGACACCCGTCCACGATACCGGACCTGTGATGTTGCTGAGGTCGTTCTTCCAGCCGCCGTATCCGGACGTGGCGGACATGGCTCTGAGATCGGCCAAGGAGAGTTGCTTGGTGCCCGACGGACCGCTGAGCTTGAGAGCCACCAGGCCTTTGCTGGTGGTCGTGGTCGGCTTGGCGGTGGTGGTGGTCGCCGAGGTGGCGGTGGTCGTGGGTTTGACGCTGCTCATGGTCGTCTGGCCCGAGGTCGAGGCGACCGCGCTACTCGAGGAAGTGCTCGCCGCGGACGGGGCGGTGGTGATCTCGGCGGATTGAGCCGTGCTGCCTGCCGAAGCGCTCGTGGATGAAGTCACGGAGTCCGTGGAACTGGTGACCAGGGCCGAGGTGCTGGTCGGCAGCATGGTGGATTCGCTCGAGTTCTGTCCACCCGAGCAGGCCCCGAGCAGGAAAGCGGTTGCCAAGACGAAGAAGGCGGCGGTCGCCAGCAAGACCGGTGCCCGGCGCCTGGTGAAGAACTGCATTGTGCACCTCAGCGAATGTAGTAATTGCACGGCTACATGTGGTATCTAAGAACGGTCTCATAGCCTGTAGACGGCGTCAAGGAGCCGAAATGGTCTCGACAAAGAGGTTCGTTCTCCAGTCCCTAGTGTGCGTAGCTTCCCTGGTCGCGGTCCTGGCCGTTCTGATCGCTCTGAGCGGCTGTGGCTCCGACAAGACGACCGCCGGAGCAGGCGAGGGCATCCTCCAGGTGACCGGCACCGGCGGGACGAAGAGCTACTCGCTCGCGCAGCTCGAGAAGATGCCCAGCAAGGAAGGCTACGGGGGGATGAAGAGTTCCACGGGCCGCATCACCCCGCCAGTCAAGGTCAAGGGCGTGCTCCTTGACGACCTGTTCGCCGAGGTAGGTGGCTTGCCCGCGGACATGGCTGTGACCATCGGAGCCAAGGATGGCTACGACATGACTTTCTCGGTGGAACAGCTCAAGACCGGCGACTTCATCACCTACGACATGGTCACCGGGGACGAGAAGAAGGTCGATGGTCCGCTCAGCGTGATCGTGGCCTACGAGTATGACGGCAAGCCCCTCGACCCGGCCGGTGATGGTCCCTTGCGTCTCGCCATCGTGAGCCCGGAGATGAACCAGGTGACCGACGGTCATTGGTGGGTCAAGTGGGTCACCAAGGCCGAGGTGAAACCCATCGAGCAGGAATGGACCCTACAGCTCAAGGGCAAGCTGACCGAAGCCGTCGACAAGGCCACCTTCCAGTCCGGCGCCGCTCAGGGTTGCCATGGCAACACCTGGACCGATGCCCAGGGCAACACCTGGACCGGCATCCCGCTGTACAACCTGGTGGGCCGCGTCGACGACGACATCGCCCATGAGGGCCCCGCCTACAACCGCGACCTGGCCCAGGCCGGCTATCAAGTGAAGATCACCACGGCCGACGGCAAGAGCGTCGAAGTGAGCAGCAAGACCATGTACTACAAGAAGGACATCATCGTCGCCTACCAGATGAACGGCAAGCCTCTCCCGGAGAACTACTGGCCGTTGCGACTCGTGGGAACGGGGCTGAGCGACAGTGACATGGTCGGCCAGATCACCGAGATCGACGCGCTGGTGCCCACGGGGTAGCCCGGTGGCGCCGCCCTTTCAAAACGCACGGACGCGCCGTCGACGGCTTCCGGCGTCGTTGCTGGCATCGCTGATTGCACTCCTGGCTGTTCTGGGGACGGTCGGACTGTTCTCTGTGGGCTGCTCACACTCCGGCCGGACTACGTCCTCAGGCGGAGGGGGCGGCAAGGTGACCGTGCGGGTGCTCTTCGCGGGGAGCCTGATCATTCCCTTCGCGCAGCTCGAGAAGGCGTTCGAGGCCGCTCATCCTGACATCGACGTCAACATGGAGGGCCATGGGAGCATCCAAGCCGTCCGCATCGTGAGCGACACGCACGAGCAGGCCGATCTCGTCGTTACCGCGGATTACCGGCTCATACCGATGCTGCTCTACCAGACGAAGGACCCGGACTCGGGATTGCCTTATGCGAAGTGGAGCGTCATGTTCGCCACTAACAAGATGGCCCTCGCCTACACGGACAAGAGCGCCTTCGCGAGCGAGATCGGCCCGGACAACTGGTTCGACGTCATCGACCGGCCGGGCGTTCGGCTCGGGCTATCCGATCCCCGCTTCGACGCCAACGGGTACCGGGCCCTAATGACCGTCAAGCTCGCCGAGAGCTACTACGGCCAGCCCGGCCTCTTCGCCAAGACCTTCGGCGGCGTCTTTCGGATACCGGTGACAGCGGGCGGGACCGCGGACAACTCGACCATCACCGTTCCCGAGATCCTCGAGACCAAGAGCGGCTCCCACGTGGTGCTCCGTCCGTACAGCGTCAACCTGCTTCCCCTGCTCTCCTCGGGAGACATCGACTACGCTTTCGAGTACGAGAGTGTCATCAAGCAGCACGGCTTGAAGTACGTCTCCTTGCCTCCCGAGCTCAACCTGGGCGATCCCGCCTACGCCGCCGACTACGGCCGGGTGACGGTCAAGCTGGACTTCCAGCGCTTCGCTAGCGTCAAGCCGGAATTCACCGGGGAGCCGATACGGTACGGGGCGACCATCCCCAGCAACGCCCGCCAGCCGGAGGCCGCGGCGCTGCTGCTGGCCTTCCTCCTGGGGCCTGAAGGGCAACGCATCATGTCGCAGAACTACCAACCCATGATCACGCCTGCCCTCACCGACGATCTTTCCGACCTTCCGGAGCCTGTCAAGGCCTACTGCACCTCCGGGAACTGACGGGGTCTGTCCCGTGAACCGGGTTCGAGTCCTCAGCCGGATGGACTGGGTCTTCTCGCTGCTCGGCCTTCTGCTGCTGCTCTTCATCCTCGTGCCGCTGTTGGCGACCATCTTCGCCTCGAGCCCAGGGGACTTCTGGCGAGGGATAGCCGACAAGGGGGTGCTTGCCTCGCTGTGGCTGACGTTCACCGCGGCCCTCGCGGCTAC
>PMIZ01000381.1 GCA_003157225.1 Actinomycetota bacterium
TCATCATCCCCATCGTCGACCGCGTCGTCAGGATCGACCTCCGCACCATCACGTTTGACGTCCCGGCGCAGGAAGTCATCACCAAGGACAACGTCCCCGCCAAGGTCAACGCGGTCGCCTACTTCCGGGTCACCGACCCGTCCAAGGCAGTCATAGAGGTGCAGAACTACATCGTCGCCACCTCGCAGATCGCCCAGACCACCTTGCGGAGCGTCCTCGGTCAATCCGACCTCGACCACCTGCTCACCGAGCGCGACAAGCTCAACGCGCGCCTGCAGGAGATCATCGACGAGCAGACCGAGCCCTGGGGCGTCAAGGTCAGCATCGTGGAGATAAAGGACGTGGAGATCCCCCCCAACATGCAACGGGCCATGGCCCGGCAGGCCGAAGCCGAGCGGGAACGCCGGGCCAAGGTCATCGCCGCCGAGGGCGAGTTTCAGGCTTCGGAGAAACTGCAGCAGGCCGCCGAGGTCCTGTCCAAGAACCCGGCCGCCCTCCAGTTGCGCTACCTGCAGACCTTGGCGGAGATCGCCACGGAGAAGAACTCCACGACCATCTTCCCGGTCCCCATCGATCTGATAGAGCCGTTCCTGCGGAAGCAGCAAAAGGCGGCCGAATAGAAGGCGCTTGTGAGTGGAAGACAGGGCGCCGACAATCGACTCAGTGGGCAATCCGATCGAGGAACTCGTCTGGAAACATGCAGCTGGCCACGTGAGGGGTACATTTACTCCGATTCATGCTGCTACTCGGTGACACTCGTGGATTTATGTACCCCTCAGCCTGCTAACAGCCTCTGTTACTCGCCTCTTGATCTTGCTTGCGGAGTGACTTGTACGGTCCCATCATCAGTAAGCACAACTCTTTCCGACAACGAGCGTGTGCCGCTGCTCGATCACATTGGCGGCCGAGAGCCTGTGAGGCACAGGTCTACCAACTCCTCCGCATGGACAGTGCCGGCGCATATCACGGTGTCGGCGCCACCCCAGTAGACCTTGAGCGTCCCGTCGTCCTCGGGCACCGCCCCGCAGCAGAAGACCACGTTGTGGACGTAGCCTACTCGCTCCCATGGATCTTCGGGTTCGAGAATCCATTCGTCGGCCACCCCCAGCACCCGGGAAGGATCTTTCAGATCATGGAGAGCCGCTCCGAGCCGATAGACGGCGCCACCCATGGTGGGGAAAGCTCCATGATAGATATGAAGCCAACCTCTCGCCGTTCTAATCGGCGTAGCTCCGGGCCCGATCTTCATCTCGTCCCAGTGGTAGCGTTCCGGCTTCATCACCACGCGTGAATCGCCCCAGTGGACAAGGTCAGGGGAGTAGCTGATCCATATGCCCCATGGATCGATCACTGAGTGGGGCCGGTCGAGTCGGACGTAGCGATTCTCGAAAAGCTCTGGGAAGAGCACCACATTACGAGAGTCTGCCTGGGTGATGAGGGCGATGCGCTCCACTTGTTCAAAGTCACGAGTGCGGGCGAGCGCCACCCTCACCCCGTGGCGGGAATAGGCAGAGTAGGTGAGCAGGTACTCACCGCCGGTAGGGCACACTCGCATGTCCTCCACACCCCACTCTTCGTACTCAGCGAACACTCCCTCGCTCGCCGGCACGAGGAACGGCTTCGGTCTCACCTTGAAATGAAAGCCGTCGCCGCTTTCCGCAAGCCCGATGATGGAACGCCCGTTTAGCCGGTGTGAGCGGAAAAGCAGCAAATAGCGGCCTCCGTGCTTGACTGCTCCGGGATTGTGCACGGTGGCTACCGGATAGGGCACGTCGGCTTTCGTAAGGATAGGGTTGTGCTCGTAGCGCCGGATCATTTATCTCTCCCATTCGGGGCTCGAGAGCAGAGTTCTAAACGCGCCCGAAGTCGTCCTCAAGCCGCTCGATGTCATCCTCGCCGAAATACTCGCCGCGCTGTACCTCGATGAACACCAGCGGCTCTGTCCCTGAGCTACCGATCCTATGGAGCATGCCCCGAGCGATGTCAATTGAGTCTCCGGGCCGGAGAGACCGATGTTCGTCCTCTATGGTCACCAGCGCTTCGCCCTCGACCACGGTCCAATGCTCCAAGCGGCGCTGATGGCGCTGAAGGCTGAGGCGCATCCCAGGATGAATGTGAATGCGCTTCACCTTGTACGCGGGCGTGTCCTCCAGCACCCGATAGAAACCCCAGGGCCGATGATCCTCTCTCTGCGACCGCTCGAGCACCTGTCGGTACACCTCAAGGTAACCATCCACCATTCGATCGGCAGAGAACCGTTCCACTACATGCCGGCGACATGCCGCCCTGTCGAGCTCCGGCAGCCTTTGCACGGCGGCCACGGCTTCCTCCACCGAATTCACCAAGAAGCCGGTCTGACCGTCGGCCACGACCTCCGGCATGCTTCCCTTGGCGAAGGCGATCACCGGGGTTCCGCACGCCATTGCTTCCACCACCGACAGTCCGAAAGGTTCTGCGAAATTGATCGGGTGGAGTAGCGCGTACGCACCGCCCAGAAGCTCGTCTCGCGCTGATCCTCCCACGCTCCCCAGGTAGGCTACGTTTTTCCCGTCCAGATAGGGTTCGATCTTCTGGCGGTAGTACTCCTTGTCCTGAACTATTCCAGCCATCAGGAGCCGCCGACCCGCGCGCCTCGCGATCTCGATGGCCTCATGGGCTCCCTTGTCGTTATGGATGCGGCTGAAGAAGAGCAAGTAATCGCCGGACTCCGCGCGGAAGGTGAACCCTTTCAGATCGATGCCGTGATACACGTTGGCGACGTAGTCGAGTGTGGGCGACCGATCGGCGCGGCTGATGGAGACGTAGTAGACGCTCTGGTTGTACTTCCGGTACACGGGGAGTATGCGGTCAGAGGAAAAGCCGTGGATTGTCGTCACCACCGGCGTAGGTGTGAGCCTCGACCACGCCAGGGGAAGGAAGTCGAAATGATTATGAATGAGATCGAACTCATCGGCATGCTCGAAGACTTCCGAGATGTGCAGGCACTCGGCGACCTTGGCATCGATCGTGCGGTCTTCCTCGTAACCACGTGGGATAACGGCGCGCAGCCGCGCCCCGGTCAAAGAATCGGCCGTGGCGAAGAGGGTGACGTCTATCCCCCGCCCCACCAGCCCTTCGGTAAGCAGCGAGACCACTTGTTCCCAGGGCCCATAGTCTCGTGGGGGGGTTCTCCAGGCGATGGGAGAAAGCATGGCTATTCGCATAAGGGCCTAGTTTCGGCGGTCGCTTACCGGGGACACCTGCGAGTGTTGGTGAAGCCAGAGGAGCAGCTCTGAGACCTTGGCCGTAGCCACGGCGATGGTGGTATCAGCCGCCCCGTAGTAGAGCCGCAGGTCGTCCTCTTGGGCGATCCACCCACAGGGAAAGACCACATCGTGCACGTCGCCTTGGCGCTCGTAGACCTCCTCGGGCGCGAAGACCCACTCGTCACCGCGCAGCAGTACCTTGCTCGGATCTTCCAGGTCGAGCAGTGCAAGCCCGAGGCGGTAGACCCCCCCGGAGATGGTGACGCGCACCCCGTGATACATGATGAGCCAGCCCTCGCTGGTGCGTAGCGGCGGGGGAGCCAAGCCGATCTTGTTGGCGTCCCACCAGGCCCCGTGGCGGGAGGGGATGAGCATCTGGTGGTCGCCCCAGTGTTTCAGGTCGGGGGAGAGAGAAAGCCAGATATGGGAGCCGATGCCGGCCATGGTGGGCGCCGGGCGGTGGAGCATGGCGTACCGGCCGCCAAAACGCACCGGGAAAAGCGCCGCGTCTTTGTCCTCGGGTGGCATCACTGGTCCCCAGCGCTCAAAATGCTCGAAGTCCGCGGTGGTGGCGAGAGACACCAACGGCCCGCCTTGAGAGTAGGCCGTGTAGGTGATGATGTAGCGTCCTTCGCCCTCGAGGCAGCAAATGCGCGGATCTTCGATGCCCCAGACTTCCTCGGGGTGGCCCACCGGGTCGGCCGGCAGCGTGGGCCGCGGGTCGACTCGCCAGCCGGTGAGCCCGTCCTTGCTGCGGGCAACGGTGAGGTGGGATAGTCCCCGCCTGTCTTCAACGCGCATGAGAAGGAGAGTGTCGTCCCCCATCTTGGTCGCCCCGGCGTTGAACACCGAGTTGGCCGGATAGGGCATGTCTTTCGCGGTAAGGATAGGATTGCCCGGATAACGGGTGAA
>PMIZ01000046.1 GCA_003157225.1 Actinomycetota bacterium
ATACGGGCCGGCCGACGCCTCGCCTGCGGCATATAGGCCTGGCACGGTGCTCTGGGCGGTCTCGTCGATCCGGAGACCTCCATTGATGGCGTGCCCGAAGAGGCCCACCTCGAGAGGCTGGCGCATGACGTCCAGCCCCTTCGCCTTGAACCACGCCTTGGAGACTGGCCACATTGCGGCAATGTCGCTGCCGGCGGGAATGCGTTCCGCCTCATTCACCTCACGAAGATCGAGAAAGATGCCTCGTCTCGCAGTCCCACGGCCCGCCTCGATTTCTCGTTTAGTGGCGATTTCGAGGTACCGAGACGCATCCTCGCTGGTGAATGGGTAATGCCGCACCTTGGCCCGGAAACAGCTTTCAGGGGCGACGGCCGGGGGAAGATACCGATGGATAAACTCTTCCCCCAAGCGGTTGGTCAGCTTCGGGGCGAGCAGCCAGAACCATGACATGATGATGTTCGTGAAGGGATGGATGAGGCCGAAGCCGGCTTGCATGAACTCCAGATTGGCAAGCTCTGCCCCTGCTCGATACCCGAGCGCATACCCATCGCCCGTCACATCCGGAGGCGACAGGCTGTACTCGAAGAGCTGGCCGGCGCCCCCGGTCGCAAGGATCGTGGCCCCGGCCGACATCGCGTGCAGGCCACCACTCAGATCGACTGCCAGGACGCCGGTACACCCCCGCTCGCTTCGGAGCAGCTCCAAGACCACCGTGTCTTCCATGACCCCGACACCGACTTCGGCGCACGCCTTCTGCAAGGCCTGGACGATAGGTCGTCCGTGCCCGTGGATTTTCCGGTTTCGCGGTTTCGAGGCAAAATCCCCCATGGCGACGAGGACCTTCCCGTCCGGGGTGTTCATGAACTCGACGCCCAAGCCCGCGAGAAAGGCCGCCGCCGACTGCGCCCCGTCCGCTAGAACGCGGACAAGCTTCGGGTCCGCGCACCCTGCGCCATTCCTCACGATGTCCTCATAGAGAACCTCTGGAGTGTCCGAGGGGTCTCCCGCGCCGTCAGGAACGGAAAACCCGGCGAGCGATGCGACTTCAAAGGAAGTGGTTCCCGTTGCGCCCAGCCGTCCCTTCGTGACCACAAGAACGCGAGCCCCGGCGCGTCCCGCTTCGAGGGCCGCCCGGAGGGCCGCCCCGCCCCCACCCACCACTACGACATCAGCGCTGTGCAGATTGATCGGCGTCATCCTGCTCTCATCTCACTGCTCACCATNNGTGCCATCCGCCTGCTTGTCCCACCCGCCTTGACCAGATGCGCGTGAGTGCCACGATAAAGGGCGTTGAGGGCTAGTCACATGCCCCCAGAGGAGGGCCGAAGGCGGAGGAGATCCCACAAATCGGTCCGGACGCCAGTGTCGGCATTCCCCGCCAGTGCATTCCGGTTGCAGGGTTGCCTGTTGACCCGCCCCCCTCTCTCTTCTTGGCGATCTGGGGACCGACGGCCCCTGTCTCTCGTTGCTCCGTCGGCCCCCGCGCTTTACGCCGCGGGCGGCACCTTCAGCGGGATTCCTGCGGCTTCCAGCCCCGCTCGAATCTTTGCCGTTTGCGGCGCGGTAAGAGGCATGAGCGGCGACCGCACGACCGCGCTGGGCAGCAGGCCGCGCAACACGAGCGCGGTCTTGAGGGCCACGGTGGCCGCAACATGGGGCTCGATGTGGTAGAGGCCGCTCGTAAGGGCCAGCGTCCGGTCGTAGACCTTCTTGGCCGCGTCGTACTGGTGGGTCTTGGCCGCCCGCATCAGCTCCACCATGATCTCTGGAGCTGCCGCCGCATACCCGACGAGCGCACCGTCGGATTCCCACATCGTATGCAGAAGGTACTCGTCCTGACAGGTCACGATCTTGATTCGGGGGAATGCCTTGCGAATGGCCGGGGTCTCGGTGTCCCAGCGGGACATGTTCCGCACCCCATCCTTGATGGCCACCACCGCGGGATTGACGCAGAGCTCGAGCAGGGTTTTCAAGTCGTACGTGGCCTTCGTGACATCCGGATACAAGAACAACACGAGGGGCAGCCCGGAGCCTTCCGCGATGGCCGCATACCGCTCCTGCGGCGCGCCCTGCTGATAGCCGAAGCGGAGCCAGCTATGCGACGGGTACACCAGCAGTCCGCTCGCGCCGGCCTTGGCCGAACGTTTGGCCTCGGCCGCCGCCACCCTGGTTCCCTCGCTCACGATACCTGCAATGATTGGCAGGCGGCCACCCACCGCCTTCACCAGACAGCGGATGACTTCGGTCCGCTCCTCGTCGCTCATCGCCAAGCCTTCGCCGGCGTGCCCGTTGCAGAGGATACCGGTGATACCGTCGTTTGAGGCAAGCCAGGATCCATGTGCCTCGAGGCGGGGAAAGTCCACCTCGCCATCTTCCTTGAACGGCGTAACGCAGGCGGGAATGACACAGTCGAAGTTCAACGCTGCCATGGGAACTCCCTCCTTTGATCCACGGTCCTGCGAGCCTCTCGTTCAGACGATCGACTCGCCGCCATCCACGAAAATCGCTTGACCTGTGATGTCCCGAGCCGCGGGCGACAACAAGAACATGATCGTCGCCGCAATGTCCTCCGGTTCCGCGATCTGCCTCAGTGGAATCCCCGGCCGGAAGCGCGTCGGCGACCCGTAGATCCGGTCCTGGAGCACCTGCGGTCCATCTTGGATCTGGGCCTGCTTCATCAGCGGGGTGTTCACCGTGCCTGGACAGACGGCATTCACGCGAATCCGGTGTTCCGCGAGTTCCAGCGCCAGCGTGCGGGCCAGCTGGATCACCCCGGCCTTGCTCACACAGTACGCGCTCTGCCCGATCCGCGGGGCCTGTCCAGACAGGGAAGCGATAGCAACGATCGCTCCTGATTTCGCGGCCATCATCGGTCGGGCGGCCGCTCGACACGCAACGAAGACCCCACGCAGATTCACCCGAATCACTCGGTCCCAGACGTCGTCCTCAAGCTCGGCCGTGAGCGTCGACTGCATGCGTATGCCAGCGCAGGCAACCAGGCCATCGAGACGACCGAAGCGCTCCGTGATCGCGGACACTGCGCTGTCCATCTGCGGCGTCTCGGTCGTATCGGCCGTGATCGTCATGAGTTGCCCTTCGGCATGCGGAATCGTACGGGCCGCCACGGTCAGCGCAGATGTGTCCAGATCGAGCAGGGCAACCCGGGATCCTGAGAGGACGAGCTGTCGGGTCGTTTCAAAACCAATCCCGCTGGCCGCGCCGGTCACTGCAACCACATTTGACCCAAGAGTCATGAGAGCCTCCGATCCCTGCGCACACTCATCGTCGAGCCACTTCGCCGGCCACGGGCATCCGGCCGACCCGCGTCGGTCCATCCGCGGTCATTGGCAGCTCACGCGA
>PMIZ01000516.1 GCA_003157225.1 Actinomycetota bacterium
GCCAGTCTTTGGACGGTGGCCGCGGTAGGCCTCCTTTCGGCACAGGGCTTCTACTCCGCGGCGCTCATCACCACCAGCATCGTCATAGTCAGCCTCACTACGCTCCGGCTCATCGAGGACAAGCTGCTCTATCGGCACGTGGGTCTAACCGTGGGGGCCCGAGTCCGCTTCCGCTCCCCCGGCTATGCACCGCTGGCGGAGTTCCTCGGCGCGCTGCAACAGGTGCGAGTAGTGGTCAAGGAGATGGCGGTGGTGCCGGGTGAGAACGAGAACGACACCATTCACCTGCTTCTCAAGCTGCCCCGCGGCCTCGACAGCGCGAAACTCACGGCCATCGTCGCCGATCACGACGAGGTGCGCTCCTTCTACGTCGACTAAGAAGTCGTTTCACAATGAAGCCCCGGCGCGCCCGTTTCTTCACTCTTGGCCACCTGCTCAAGCCGACCCCTTGCGGTGCCGAAAAGACCATGATGAGCCGTCGTGCGTCCGAGCGATCCCGTGCCCTGCCTACCCGCGCATCTGTATGGGTTGTCCGTCATCGCTCTAACCGCGAGAATGCCGATCTTGGCATCTCCCCTCTCACCGTCGGGCGCATCGCGGCCGTGCTCTTTGTCATCTGCGGAGTACTCGGTCTTGTGGGACTTCTATTGCCTCTCGGACGGGGAGCGGACTTCAATACGGTCGCTGTCGCTGCCTCCGCGGCCATTGGCATCGGAATAGTCACCTGGTTCCTGCCCTGGAACGCCTGGCCACGAAGATGCACGCACCTGGTCGTGCCCGTCGGCTTCGGGTTGATCGGGCTGGGGATCGCCTATGCGGGTGACTACGCGTACGCCTTCGGCGCCATGTTCTGCGCTTCGTTCACCGCCGTGGGCGTGTCGCACCGTCGGGGCACGGCGATAGCAATGATGCCGTTGTTCGCCGCCGCCTACGCCATCCCCATCGCTCTGAAGACCGGAGATATCCCGCTCGCGCTGAGTCTCGCGGCCTTTGTCGGCATCCTCTGCCTGATGGTGGGAGAGACCGTGGCGTGGATCACCTGGAAGCTCCGCCTTAGCCAACTGGCGCTGATGCGCACACACGCCGCCGTGAACGATATCAGCGCCGATCTCACCTCCATGGACGCTCGCGGCCTCGCATGGAGCGCCTCCGCTAGACTGTCGAAGCTCTTGAGCGTGCCCGATGTGGACGTGTACAGCCTAACCGAGCGTGGCGGCCTCACCCGTCTTGCTAGCATCGTGGACAGCGAGCCGCGTCCCGACCGCAAGGCCAGTCACAAATGCCTCTCTTCCTGGCATGAGGGCGCTCGTGCAGTGAACACGAGCGAGCCGGTGCTCACCCTCGAAGGGCATCCCTCGTTGACCATACCCCTCGTCGCGAGGGACAGAGTGGTCGGACTGGTGGAGCTCACGGAGAGGCGCCCAGGCCGGACTATCTCCGCCGGGAAGATGGCGGACGCCAGCTCGGTGTGCCGCTTGATCGCATTGTCGATCCAGGACGCCCAGGCGCTGGCCGCACAAGAGGAGCAGACGTGCCAGTTGGCGTCGATGCTCGAGTCGAGTCGAGCGGTGACCAGCGCCGAGAACCTGGACGACGCACTGGCCATCGTCGCACGCAGGGCCGCCGATGCCCTGGCGGTCTGCGAGTGCGTGGTTTTTGAGTACGTCCGCGAAATCGACGGCGTCATCGCCCGCGCAATGTGGAAAAAGGCGTCCACCGGCTGGGACCACCTCGGGAAGGTGATGCCGCTCAGCGAGTACCCGACTAAGAAGAAGGTCCTTTCAGAGGGCTCCGCTTTGCTCGAGAACATTTCCGACCCCAACCTCGAGCCCCGAAGCAGGGAGAACATGGTCGCGTGGGGGGAGAAGAGCTGCCTCACAGTTCCCATGCGTTCTGCCGACGGGCCCATGGGCCTGCTGGTGTTCTGGGACTCGGAGCGCGAGCGTTTCTTCACCACCGACGAGATGGCACTCGCTTTGGGGCTGGCCGAACTGGCAGGCGAGGCGGTGAGGCGAGCCAGATTGGTGCGCAGCCTGCAACTTCTCAGCGGTACCGACTCCCTAACCGGGGTTGCCAATCACCGCCAGTTCCACGAGTTGCTGGCACGAGAACAGGCCCGCGCCGAACGCCACGACCTGAGCTTCAATCTGGTCATGCTCGACATTGACGGATTCAAACTCCTCAACGACACCTATGGCCATCCCTGCGGCGACAGTGCGCTTCGCCACGTGGCCAACATCCTGCAGGCCAACGCGCGCGCAAGCGATGTGGTGGGCCGCTATGGTGGCGATGAGTTCGTGCTCATCCTTTCGGAGACCGACATGGCGGAGGCTACTCATGTGATCGAGAAGCTGCGAGCCGCCGTGAGCGAAAAGCCGTTCATCACTCCCACGGGAGAGAAGATCCCCATCCACGCGAGCTTCGGGATCGCCGGCTACCCGCAGGATGGTCGCGGCGTGAACGAGCTTGTAGTCGCTGCCGATTCCAACCTGTATGCCTCCAAGCGCCGCGGCGGAAACGCAATCACTGGCTCGGGTCACGCCGAGGCTTTGGAGGGGCGCAAGGAGAGCAGCTTCGGCATCCTCGAGTCGATGGTCACGGCCGTCGACAACAAAGACAGGTACACCAGAAGCCACAGCGAGGAGGTGACCGAGTACGCCCTTGCCCTCGCCAGCGCCCTGGGTCTGTCGGAGAGCACTCTGCGGGTGGTACGCGCGGGCGGATTGCTTCACGATGTCGGGAAGATCGGCATCCCCGATCGCATCTTGCGCAAGCCCGGCCGACTGACGGCCGAGGAGTGGGCGATAGTGAAGGGCCATCCCTCCATGGGCGAGACCCTCATCCGCACGATGCCCGACCTAAACGAGATACAAGCCCTCGTCGCGAGCCACCACGAGCGATTCGACGGCACCGGCTACCCCAGAGGCCTTGCCGGAGTCGAGATCCCTCTCCTGGCGCGCGTCCTCGCAGTGGCCGACGCCTTCTCGGCCATGACCACCGACCGTCCCTACAGAACTGCTCTCACCAATGAGGAGGCCATCGCCGAGCTGAAGCAGGGAGCGGGCACCCACTTCGACCCCGGCATGGTCAGTACGTTCATCCAGTACCTTGAGGGCTCCGTTCCGCGCTCGTTTCCGATAGCGGTGCAGCCCGCTACCCAGTCCGGAGATCAGTAGTCCTTCAGGATTTCGATCACGATGTCGGTCGCCTTCAACGCGTACTCACGCGGGATGGTAAGAGGCGGCATGAACCGGAACACGTTGCCGTTGCGGCCGCACGGAGTCATGAGGACCCCGCGGTTGAGCAGCTTCATGGCTATCTCGCCGACTTTGGCCGGTTCGAGCGGTTCCTTGGTCTCTCGGTCTGCCACGACCTCGCACCCGATCATCAGCCCGTTGCCGCGGACTTCTCCGATGCACTTCGCCGACTTCATGGCCTCGTTGAGGCGGTCCTTGATCTCCGCACCCAGTTGGGTGGCCCTTCCCAGCAGGTCCATCTCCGGATCGGTGATGAGGTCAATGTTGGTCATGCAGACTTCACAGCTGAGGGCATTTCCGGCGAACGTGCTGGGCTGCGAACCCGGTGAGAGGCTGGTCTCGATGTCCGCCCGGTAGGTAAGGCCCGCCATGGGCAGATCGCCGCCCATGCCTTTGCCCCAGCTAAGCATGTCGGGCACGATGCCCGCGTGCTCGATGGCCCACATCTTGCCGGTACGGCCCGCGCCCGATTGCACCTCGTCGGCGATGTACAGGCAGCCGTACTTCTCGCATGCCTGCTTGATGATGTGGAAGAACTCAGGCGGCGGAGCCACGTACCCACCTTCACCCTGCTGTGATTCCACGATGACCGCGGCCACGTCATCCATCCCCGTATAGGGGGTGTTCAGCATGTAGTCAACGTACTTGGCACACTGCATGCCGCAGGAGGGGTAGGTTAAGCCGAGAGCGCAACGGTAGCAGTAGGCATAGGGCGCGTGGGTCACCCCGGCGATCAGCGGACCCCAGCCGTGCCGGTAGTTGTAGCCGGTGGTAAGAGCCGAGGTGCCGCACCAGACTCCGTGGTACGCACCCTGGAAGGCGATGATCTGCGAGCGCCCTGTGTGGCGGCGGGCAAACTTGATGGCCGTCTCCACCGCGTCCGAGCCGGCCTGGAAGAACGACGTGTGGCAGTTGCCGCGCAGCCCCTCCGGCATGACGCTCGAGACTCTCCTGGCCAGCTCGATGCGCTTGGGGTTGGTGATGTCGGTGGTGTGCATGATCACGTCGGCCTGGCGGCGGATGGCCTCGAGCACCTTGGGGTGGCCACGCCCGACGGCGTTTACGGCCACGCCGGCGGCCATGTCGATGAAGAGGTTGCCGTCGGCGTCGTAAGCGCCGAGCAGTGCAACCGTATAATGATTGAAACCGTAGTCGAATCCGGCCACCCATTGGACGGCGCGGCCATCCGGAAAATCATCCACGACGTGAAACTCGCGACGGAAGGTGGTGAAGAACTGGCCGGCGGCGATGTCCCAATCGCC
>PMIZ01000193.1:0-1062 GCA_003157225.1 Actinomycetota bacterium
GTCATGATGATAATGGCGTTGCGGAAGTCCACCGTGCGCCCTTGCGCGTCGGTTAGCCGCCCGTCTTCAAGTATCTGCAACAGGATGTTGAACACGTCCGGATGGGCCTTCTCGATCTCGTCGAGCAACACCACCGAATACGGCCGACGGCGCACCTGCTCGGTGAGTTGCCCGCCCTCGTCGTAGCCCACGTAGCCGGGCGGAGACCCGACCAGCCGGCTGACGGCATGCTTCTCCATGAACTCCGACATGTCCACCTGAATGAGCGCCGACTCCTCACCGAAGAGGAACTCCGCCAGCGTGCGGGCGAGCTCAGTCTTGCCGACTCCCGAGGGGCCCAGGAAGATGAACGACCCTGCCGGACGATGCGGGTCCTTGAGACCGGCGCGCGAACGCCGGATAGCGCGCGACACGGCTTTCACCGGCTCGTCCTGGCCCACGACCCGCTGATGTAGCGACTCCTCCATGCGGAGCAGCCGGTGGGTCTCTGCCTCGGTGAGCTTGGTGACCGGGATGCCCGTCCACATGGCCGTCACCTCGGCGATCTCCTCTTCACCGATGGAGATCTCGGCAGCCTCGTCCGACTCGCGCCACTTCTCCTCCAGCTCGTGACGCTGGTTCAGCAGTTTGCGCTCGCGGTCACGCAGCGAGGCGGCCTTCTCGAAGTCCTGCACCTCGATGGCCGTCTCCTTCTCACGCCGCACCTCGAGGATGGCATTCTCCACCTCGCGGAGATCCGGAGAAGCGCACATGTTCTGGATGCGCTTGCGCGACGCCGCCTCGTCGATCAGGTCGATGGCCTTGTCGGGCANNGTCGGGCAGGAAGCGGTCGCTGATATATCGGTCGGCCAGATAGGCTGCAGCTTCCAGAGCCTCGTCGGTGATGCGGACCCTGTGGTGGGCCTCGTAGCGTTCGCGCAGGCCTTCGAGGATCTTCCGCGTCTCGCTGACGCTCGGTTCCTTCACCAGGATCTTCTGGAAGCGTCGCTCGAGGGCGGCGTCCTTGGACAAGTGCTTGCGGTACTCGTCGAGCGTGGTCGCGCCGATGGTCTGCAGCTCGCC
>PMIZ01000193.1:1145-4725 GCA_003157225.1 Actinomycetota bacterium
GGCGGTCTTGCCCACACCGGGCTCGCCTACCAACACCGGGTTGTTCTTGGTGCGCCGCGACAGGATCTGCATGACCCGCTGGATCTCAGTCTCGCGACCGATCACCGGGTCGAGCTTGTCCTCCTCGGCGTACTTCGTGAGGTTGCGGCCATACTGATCGAGCACCTTGGAGCTCCTGCGCTCCTTGGCCTCGACCTGAGCCGAAGCGGTCGAGCCTCGGGCGGCCCTCTTGCTGGGGGCGGAGAGCATGCGCATCACTTCGGTGCGAACCCGTTCCGGGTCCACGTCCAGGTCGCCCAGGATCCTGGCCGCCACGCCTTCGCTCTCGCGCACCAGCCCCAGGAGGACATGCTCGGTGCCGATGTAGTTGTGCCCCAGGGACAAGGCCTCCCGCAGCGCCATCTCCAGCACCTTCTTGGCCCTCGGCGTGAAGGGTATCTGCCCCTGAGACTCGCTGTCGCCCTCGCCCACGATGCGGGTGACTTCGGCCCGCACTTCGTCCAGCGTCACGTCCAGAGAGCCAAGCACCCGGGCAGCGACGCCATCGCCTTCGCGCAACAGGCCGAGCAGCATGTGCTCGGTACCTATGTAGTTGTGTCGTAGAACTCGGGCTTCTTCCTGCGCTAAGACGATCACCTGTCGAGCTCTCTCTGTGAACCGTTCAAACATTGAGCCTTCTCCTATACTCGGACACTCGCGCCGGCGAATACGCCACGCAGCACCAGCGCCCGACGTTCGTCTACTTCGGGACTTTCCACACAGTCGGTCTTCCCACTCATATAATCGACAACGATATGCGCGGGCTGAAGGCGGCTCATCAATCCGAAGGCCGATTCTGCCTCCAACCCGGGAGCATCGACGAGACCCAGCTCAATGCCTACTGTTGCCGCCGAGATCAGGTTCACCGCCTCGGGGAACGACATCACCCACGCCTGCTGGGCCACTCCTAGGGCACGACCTATCTGGTCACGGCTCTGGATGGGGTTCTCCCTCACCAACATCTTGCGCACCGACCGTTCCTTCTCGACGATCCCCCGGCAGACATCGCCGATCTGCTGCAGAGTGTCCGGCTCCGGGCGGCCGTCGGAATGCATATTCGACACTTGGACGATACCTCCCGCGCCTCCCCAGAGCGGGACCAGCCCCAGTCCCTGATGCGCGAGCTCCAGCGCCGTGCCGGCCAGACGCCCGGTGAGTCCGAGAGCAGGCAAGTGCAGCGTCGCATACGCCCGCATGCCGCTCCCCGCCTGCCGAGGCTGCGCGGTGAGGTAGCCCCAGCGGGGGTCGAAGGCGTAGGAGAACACCGTCTCCAAACGGTCGTCGAGATGGTTGAGCAGCGCCCACAACATGGCCAGCTGGCCGCCCGAGCGAAACCCAAGCAGCCGCAGATGGTCGCCGCCGTTTATCTCCAACGAGGCCTCGTTTTCACCATATACCGCGAAACCCCGTCCCACGTTCGACCCCTCAGCGAAGCCCGGCGTCATCAGGCCTTTCTCGACGAAGTAGTCAATCTGCACCGTGCTCAGGCTGTCGAGGTCGTGGACTCCCCACTCGCGTTCCCAGCCCGGGCCGGCAAGCGCCTCGACCACCTCGGCCCGCACCTCCTCGAGGGCGGCAGGGTCCTCGGCATGAGGGAAGCGGCGTCCCGACTCGTTGCGGGTGAGACCCATGGCCGACGCGGTGATGACTGGAGACCTCATTCTTGCCCCACTTCCAGCCTCTGGCCCAACTCGGCCAACCGGTCACGAACACCCGCGGCTTCCTCGAAACGCTCACAGGCCACAAGCTCGTGCAGCATCCGCTCCAACCTCATGATCTCGTGACGCAGGGTGTCTGTCTCGGGTCCTCGCCGGGGCATCTTGCCCAGATGTTCGGTAGGCTCCGCGCCTTGGGCGCTCAGGCGTTCAAGGTCCTCGCTGAACACCTGGTAACAATTGGCGCATCCTACGAGGCCCGACTCGCGAAAGTCGGTGAGCGTGGTGCCACAGACCGCGCAGAAACGATCCTCCTCGTGCGAGAGCGTCGGGAGGTTCTCCTGGGACACCGCAGGCTTGGCCAGGTTGCGCAGCACCGAAGGCACCGCGAGCACCAACGCCAGCCCGTCCGTCTGCTCGGCCATCTCTTCGGCGCAGCCCGGGCAGAGGTGGGTATGGCTCACCGTGCCGTCCACCACCCGCAACAGATGGATGGTGGCCGGCTCTTCCCCGCATACCTCACAGGTGACCGAGCCGCCTAGATCCAGATTCCAGTCGGATGATTCTTCAGCAAACACATGTTCCTCCACAGTCAGACCCGAAGTCCGACCTGCCACACCGGCACAAAGCAAAGGGAAACTCGGCTGGTATTGTGCCGGGAAAAGTCGTTTGTAGCTGCGGAAAGTTTACCACAACGCCCACCCCGGCTCGGCTTTGACGCCCGCGCAAAGCGGCCTCTTAGCCCTCTTTGGAGCCTTTGCGCGGCTCCCCCTGTGCTATGTCACTGCTCGCCCACGGCATTGCGAATGTCCGGGGCGCGGTGCTACCCCGGTGATACGCTGTGGTGCGTGCTCCGGCGTTCGCCAGATCGTGGAGGTCCACGTTTGAACAGATTGGCAGGAAAAGTCTGCATAGTCACTGGGGCTGGCTCAGGCATCGGCCGGGCGGTCGCGATCGCCTTTGCCAGAGAAGGGGCCCGGGTCATCGTCAATGACTGCCGCACCGATGGCCAGGCTGAGGCGACGGTCGCAGCCATCCAGGCTGCAGGAGGCGAAGCCGTCTACGTCGCGGCCGACGTGTCGAGAGAAGACGATGTGAAGCGTCTCGTCGCCTCCGGCGTCGAGGCCTGGGGCCGGCTCGATGTGATGGTGAATAACGCCGGGATCATGGTCGCCGGGCCGGTTGAGGATACGACCGAGGAGGACTTCGAGCGGGTCACCGCTGTGAACCAGAAGGGCACGTTCTTCGGGATCAAGCATGCCGTTCCGGCGATGAGGGAGAACGGGGGAGGATCGATCATCAACACCTCTTCGATCGCGGCCGACCACGGACAACACGGAGGTGTCGTCTACGGCGCCACGAAGGGCGCCATCCTCTCCATGACCCTGACTGCGGCCGCCGAACTGGCCGAGTTCAACATCCGCGTGAACGCCGTGCAGCCGGGAGTGATCAAGACGGGGATACTGGATTCGTTGGATGGAGTGGAGCCGCCAGAGCTGACCGCGCGCATCCTGCGGGAGACTCCGCTTGGTCATCGGAGGGGTCAGCCCGAAGACTGCGCCGGGCTCTATGTCTTCCTGGCTTCCGACGAATCGGCCTTCATTACGGGGCAGAAGATGGCGGTCGACGGAGGGGTTTCGGCGGATAGCCACATTACCTGAATCGGGCGGGCAGCCAGCCTCTGACAGGCGAAACGGGCTATTGGCCGCAAGCCGCGGGATGAACGCCGAACTTCTAGTGCCCCCGAGTATCTTCTCGCTAGGGGTAACGGTAGGGGTAGGGGCTCCGTAGCGGGTGAGAGCTTCCTCCAAGGCCTCGATGCAGAACGAGGCATCCAGGGTGTTGGAAAGCCGGAAGTAGAGCACTCTCCGGCTGGCCCAGTCCAT
>PMIZ01000499.1 GCA_003157225.1 Actinomycetota bacterium
AAGTTGGCCTTGAGAGCCACGCTCCGGTCGCTGCGCTGGTTCCCACCGGCGACCCGGTCGCGAAGATAAGCATCATCCCGCGGGCACGCGGCGCTCTTGGCTACACGATGCAGATGCCCACCGTAGACCGCGACCTCTTGAGCAAGGACGAGCTCGCCGACCGGATGGCCGTAATGCTCGGCGGAAGGGCGGCAGAGAATGTCGCCCTGAATTCGATCAGCACCGGCGCGAGCGACGATATCAAGAGAGCCACGGAACTTGCCCGCCGGACGATCACCGAGTTCGGGATGAGCCCGAAAACTGGGGCCCGTCCGCTATGCAGGGGACCAACTTCGGTACCTCGGAGGTACGGTCGAAGACAACAGCCAGATCAGCCAGGAGACCCGGCACCTGATCGACGAGGACGTGCAGGCCATGGTGACCGAGCAGTACGAGCGCGCCTGCGCCCTGCTGACGGCTCATCCGGGCGCCCTGGAGACCCTTGCTCGAGAACTGCTCGAGCAGGAGACTGCGGACGGGAATGCGGTGCAAAGGGCTCTGCATCCCGAGGGCGCTGGCGACCGGGGCGAGCCCCGGGTAGTGGCGCCCGGGCGTGAGCTCGTGGAGGCTGCGTGCGCCGAATTGTAATCGTCGTGGACGCGGTCTTCTTCCTCACGGTGACGGTCACCGTCGTGCCCGCGCTCGTGCGCTGGCTGGATCGAGTCCGCTGAACCGGGATCCTCTTGAGGGCGCGTCCGCCCAAGACGAGAACGCGGGCATGCATCTAACCTTGCCCTGGCGAGCGAGGACGCAAATCAAGGATGATATCGGATATGACTCTGGGATTTGATACACGGCTCTAAGTATGATAGCTTCAACCTGGAACCGACCTCCCGAGACCGAATAGCCGAGGTTCGAGGCTGGTTTCTGTTGCAGTCGAGCCAGCAGCGCGTGATGCGCGATGACTAGGAGGTACTCGGGGTAGCACACAGGGGTCAGCTAAGCCATCCCATGACCACGAACTGTTCGATTTAGGCGAACGAATCCGTGGACGGCAGACAAAGGGCAGGGAGAAGTGACATTTATGGACAGGTCTGATGAAGCCCAAGAAGACATGCTATCTACCGGGTCAGAAGAGCCGAAAGGCCTGACCAGGCGGGAGTTCCTGAAGATTGCCGGGGCAGCCGGCGTGGTGGTCGGTCTCGGAACCGGTCTGGGAGGAGCACTGGCGGCTTGCGGGGGCGCGAATACCGCCACCACGATGGCGACGACCGCCACGTCCGCGCCCGCTACCAGTACTACCACGGTGCCGCAGACGACGACCAGCGCTGCCGCCGCGACAACGAGCGTGAGCGCGGCCGCCGAGTCGGGAAGGCCGATCAAGCTCGGCTATGTAGTCCCTATCACGGGCCCCTTGGCCCCCTTTGCCTCCGGCGCCAAGTGGGCCAAGAAGCACTTTGAAGATGCCGTCGCAGACGGGTGGGTGCTCGCTGACAAGAAGAAGCACCCCTTCCAAGTCGTGATGAAGGACACGCAGTCCGATGCGGGCCGAGCGGGTGGCATCACCGGCGACCTGATCAGCGGCGACAAAGTGGACATCGTCTTGGCGGCCGGCACTCCCGAAACGGTCAACCCGGCACTTGCCGTCTGCGAAGCCTCCGGGTGCCCGATGATTTCCGACTGGGCGGAATGGCATGCGTTCGTGTCTCAGGCCCCGCCCGAAGGGTTCAAATGGGGCTACACCTTTGCCTTCGACGACGTCGGAACCTTCCTTAACTTTTGCCAAGTTCTCAAGCCAGCCCAAACCACCAAGGTGCTCGGTCTCGTCCTCGCGAACGACACCGATGGCATCACCGCCTCGAAATGGGCGCCCGGAGTCTTCGAGAGCAACGGCTACAAAGTCGTGGCAACCGACCTCTACACTCCGGGGGCAGAGGACTTTACCCAACAGCTCTCCAGCATGAACAAGGCGGGCTGCGAGATCCTGGTCGCGGTCATGCTGACCCCGGACTTCACAACCATGTGGACCCAGGCACATCAGCAGGCATTCAAACCAAAGGTCGCCTTCGGCCACAAAGGGCTGATCTTCCCGGAGTCGGTGGTCGCCCTGGGCGAGATAGGGTACAACCTGTGTTGCGCCGGTACCTGGACGCCGAAGGCGCATTTTATCGACTCGCTGACGGGCAAGAACTGCCAGCAGATCGCCGACGAATATGAGGCCTTCAGCGGTCAGCAGTGGAGCGAGGCGTTGATCATTTCCGCCCTGTTCGAATGGACGGTCGACGTCTTCAAGCGGGTCACCGATATCGAGAGCAAACAGGCCGTCGTGGACGCCATCAAGACGACCAACTTCAAGTCAATCCTCGGTTCGATCGACTTCACGGCTCCGGTCAAGGACAACACCCGCCATCCGCACCCCAACTGCTGCGTGCCGGTCCAGGCGGCTGGGCAATGGATCAAAGCGACCAGCGGCAAGTGGAAGGTGGACAAGCAGATCCTCTTTACAACTGACCCGACTGCCGTCGAAGTCGACGGAACGCTACAGCCGCTCGTGTACTGATAGCTCTCCTTCGTTGCGGTCCCCCGGGCTGGCCCCGGGGGACCGCGGCCGTTGCCACATTGACCAGATGTTCTTCTGAAGGAGGCCCTGCGATGGCAGCCAGCAAACGTGACTCTACCCCACTGATAGCCGACAAGACGGTACTCAAGAGCCTTGGCCAGTGCTCGTTCGCTCAGGGGGGCGAGATCGCCAGCGTCGACGTGAAGGACGGGAAGATCGTCCGCATCCGGCCGCATCATCACGACGAGCGCTACACCAAAGAGGAACTTGGGCAGTACAAGCTGGAGAAGGACGGCGTCGTCTACGAGACGCCTTTGAAAGGACTGCTGGCCCCATTCCATCTTGCCTACAAGAAGCGTGTCTACTCACCCAACCGGATCATGTACCCGCTCAAGCGC
>PMIZ01000173.1 GCA_003157225.1 Actinomycetota bacterium
CACGACGGTGTGCCCCAATTCCCCGGCCCCCCCATGCGCTCCCCGGTAGAGCTTCCCGTCGATAAACAGCCCACCGCCTACCCCCGTCCCCAGGGTCAGCAGGACAACGTTTCGCAGGCCCGCGGCCGCTCCGGCCAAAGCCTCGCCTAGCACAGCGGCGTTGCCGTCGTTCTCGAGAACGACCGGCATGCCCAGCGCCTCCTGCAGGGTGGGTCCCAGTGCCACGCTGACGAGTGGGAGGTTCGGAGACGAGACCACCTCGCGACGGGCGCGATCAACGGTACCGGCGCATGCAAGCCCGATCGCCCCCGGTTCAAACCGTTCGAATTCCTTGAGCGCCCGGCGAAGAACAGCCTCGAGGCCGAGGAGAAAGGACTCCTCGTCGCTAGTCTGGCTCAGCGCCACCACCGGAGGCGCGAGCTGCGTGCCGGCGCGGTCCACCGGGCCCACGGCGATCTTGGTCCCGCCGACATCCACCCCGAGTACCGAGATCATGTTTCTCCTCCCACCAGCCATGCCGGTGCCCTAGTTGTCCACAGCCTCTGTCTCGAGAGCGGCTCGTGCTTCCTCGAGCTCGTCGGCCCGCACCATTATGTCCTGCTGCCCCGCGCCGTCGACGGTCAACCCGTAGACCACCCCGAACGCCTCATGCTTCAGGTAGCTCATGATCCCCGCGCTCCGCAGCTTGGCCACGATGATCTGAGCCTCCACCGGATCGTAGACGGAGGTGAGAAGCACGCATTCATCCCCGGATCCGCCGGCATTCCGCCCAGCGCCTTGATCCTCATAGCCCGAGCTCATCGGCCACCTCCTTCATCGCCTCCAGCCCTATCTGCATGAACTCGTCCAAATCGAGACCGAGGTCGGCGCAGGTCAGGATATCCTCCCTGCGGGCTCCCTTGGCGAAGCAAGGCTCCTTGAAGCGCTTCCTGAGGCTCTTCAACTCCACCGGAGCGAGACGTTTCTCCGGGCGGATCAGCGCCGCCGCCGTGACCAGCCCGGTCAAGCAGTCGCAGGCGAAGAGCGCCCGGTCCATCTCCGACTGGATGATGGAGCCGTTGCTGGAGTTGTGAGCCCGGATGGCCTGGAGGACTTCCTCGTCGGCCAGACCCGCTTCGCGTAGCCACTGCACGGTCAGGTTCCCATGGGTCTCCATGCTGTCTGCCGTCTGCTCCACATCGAGGTCGTGAAGCAACCCGGCCAGCCGCCACCGCTCCTCGTCGCCCCCGAGCCGCCGCGCAAGGGCGCCCATGATGGCCTCGGCCGCCACCATGTGGTTCACCAGGTTCTCGTTCTGCACCCGCTCCCGGACCAGCGCGAGGGCCTCTTCCCGATTCACCTCGCCTCCGTTTCCGTCGCCCGGTCCGCGCGCAGCCGAGACAACACCCGGACAACGATCTCCCCGGCCGCCCGCACCGCTTCGGCGCTCACGTCTAGATGGGTCACGAACCGTACCCTGTCGGCAGCCGCGGCGCCGCAAAGCACTCCTTGCTCGCCCAGAGCGGCGAGCACCTCCGCCGCGGTGACTCCAAGGGCGCTCACGTCGGCGATGAGGATGTTGGTCTGCACGGGATGGATGAGCCGCACTCCCGGCGCCTCCTCGAGATAGCGAGCCAGCACGGCTGCCTTCTCGTGGTCCTCAGCCAACCGGCCGAGGTTGTGCTCCAGCGCGTAGACCGCGCCCGCGGCGATGATACCCGCCTGCCTCATGGCTCCGCCGAACCGTTTGCGGTTGTTGCGCGCCTCCTCCACAAAGTCCCGCGAGCCGGCAAGAGCGGACCCGACAGGAGCTCCCAATCCTTTGGAGAAGCACACGGAGACCGAGTCGGCGGTAGCGGCGTACACAGCGAGACCAATGCCGGTGGCTACATGGGCGTTCCAGATGCGAGCTCCATCGAGATGTACCCCGATCCCATGAGCATGTGCCACCGAGGCCACGTCCTGCATGCTCTCGAGAGGCCAGATGGTGCCGCCGCACCGGTTGTGGGTGTTCTCCATCTCCACCGCTCCGGTGCGGGCGAAATGCTCCGACACGGGCCGGATGGCGCACTCCACGCTCTCCCCGGTCAACACTCCGTGCTCCCCCGCCACCGGACGAAGCTGTAGGCCCGAGAGGGCGGCCGCGGAGCCACCCTCATGGTGCAGCACGTGGGCGTCTTCGTGCACGATGACCTCGTCGCCCACTCGAGTGAGGGTCCGCAGGCACAACTGGTTGCTCATGGTCCCCGAGGGAACGAAAAGGGCAGCCTCCTTCCCCAGCATCCCGGCCACGGTCTCCTGCAGCAGGTTGATGGAGGGATCCTCGCGGTATACGTCGTCTCCCACCGGCGCGGCGGCCATGGCCCGGCGCATGGGCTCACTCGGCTTGGTGACCGTGTCGCTACGCAGATCGATAGGCTCGCCGGGACGAGACATGCTTCCTTCCAGCCTCCTAGCCTCGATTCAAAATGAAGCCGTGGCCACTCACCTGGGCGTCGCGTCCGGAAGGCCCCCGTCCACGGGAATGGTCGCCCCGGTGGTGGGCGTCTGCCTGGTAGCGAAGAAGAGCACGGCGTTCGCGACGTGCGCCGCGGTGACCTGTACCTTCAACAGGTTCCGACTCTGATAGTAGGCCTCCAGGCCCGCTTCATCCAGTCCCCGTGCCTTCATGCGCTCGGGTCCGACCGCGGCCCAAAGTCCCGATTTGCAGGTGCCGCAGGAGAAGACGGCGTCCGGAGCCACCATGTTCACCCGCACGTCATCGGCCGCCAACTCCAGGCTGGCGATGCGCGCGAGCTGGTGAGCGGCCGCCTTGGTGGAACTGTAGGCGCCGAAATTCGCGCCCGGGGCGAAGACGTTCTTGGTGGAGACGAGTACGATGTCGCCTCCGGTGCCCTGCTCTCTGAACGCGCGGCCGGCCTCAGCCAGTACCAACAAGGTTCCCTCCACGTTCACCTGCTCGAGCTTGCGGTACCGATCAAGCGAGAGATCGACGAGCGAGGCCGCCATAGCCACACCCGCGTTGGGTATCACCAAGTCGATGCCGCCCCATGTGCGGGTCACCTCAGCGAAGGCTCCTGCCACCGAATCGGGATTGGTGACATCCAACGGCACGCCCACGACGCTACCGGGAAAGCTTGCTTCGAGTGTTTCGACCAGCTTGTCCAGAGGAGCCCCGCGAAGGTCGGTGGCCGCCACCAAGCACCCCGCCTCGAGCAACCCCTGGCAGATGCCGGTACCGATAGCCCCCGCGGCGCCCGTGACCAGAGCCACGTGCCCTCGAAGCGGCGATGATGGCTGGTCCTCGGTGGCAGTTGTGCCGGTCGCGGGGGTGCCCGAGCCCTGGCTCGGCGCCCCGCCGGGCGCGTGTCGGCGTGCTGCGGAGGGCGCCGAGCCGGCCAGCGCCTCTCTTCCCAACTTCGCGTGCTGCAAGGTGCGGTATTCCATCCGGAACAGCTCGTCTTCGGCGAGACCTTGGTAGCTGCCGCCCGACGCCAGGATCGAGGCCTTCACCGCGACCGTGTGTTCGGCGATGTCCAACGTGATCTTCGCCTCGCGCAGATCGGGGCCGGCGCAGAGCACGCCGAGACCCGGCAACATGACCACCCGGGGCCGGGGATCGAACGGCTCTACCCCCGGGGGCATGAGATCCCGATGGCGGGCCAAATAGTCCTCATACTGCTTGCAGTAGCCGTCGACGGCTGACTCGAGCTGCGCGCGCAGGGTCGCGGGGGTGTCGTAGGCCGGCCTGTCGACCCACAGCGGCAGAGGCTTGGTGCGGATCAGATGGTCCGTCGTGAGCGCCGGGGTCACGAAGGCCTCACGAGCCCCAGACATGTTCATGGCATCCAGCACCGATGGCGCGGTGAGAGCCTGCACCACCACGCGGTGGTAGGGCCGGTCGCAGTTCCCGGTGCGAGCGGCCAGCAGCCCGCGCAGCAGGGGCGCCACCCGGGCGAGCCGGGCGTCCGCGGCCGCCTGTCCTCTCGATTGGGCTGCGCTCGGCCGGCGGCCGGCCGCCGGCGAGCCCGGCTTGGCCCGGCTCGTACCCAAGTACTGCTCCGCCCTCGACACCAGTCTGATCATCTTCTGGTAGGACTCGCGGGCTGTGTCGCCCCAAGTCACAATGCCGTGGTGGGCCCACACCATTCCCCACGCGGCCGGCCGAGCCTTGAGGGCCACTGAAGCGGCCTTCGCCAGCTTGAAGCCCGGGGCCACGTACGGCAGCACGATCACCTCTTCTCCCAGTGCCTCGACAGTCGCCTCTTCGCCGCCCTCCCGGTTGGTGAGTGCCAGGATGGCGTCGGCGTGGGTGTGGTCCACGTAGAGGCCGGGCAAGAAAGCGTGCACCAGGGCCTCGATGGAGGGTGTGCGGCTATGGGCTCGCAAGAGGTGGGTGCGGAGTTGGTCAACCATCGCCTCGTCGTCTAGGTCGGTGAGCGACCGCAACTTGCGGAGATACTCGAGGTCGAGCCCAGGATGGTCCTCCGGCTCTATGCCGGCCATGTCGGCCCCCGAAGCTTTCACGAAGATGGCGGATATCTCCCGGCCGAGGACATCCTTCCAGATGGTCTTCACCGACGAGTTCCCGCCGCCGTGAAGCACCAGATTCGGGTCGGCGCCCAACAGACGGCTGGAGTAGGTCCGCAGAGCCAAGGGCTCCCCCCACTCCGGCGCATAGCGCGCGACAAACCCAGCAGCCTCTTCTTCCGACCATCGTGAGCGCATCCAGCCTCCTCCTTCAACCCCGCACTACGCCGGCAGCCACCCGGCGATCATCCAGCCGAGCCGCGCCGCACAGCTTCGAGTACAAACCGGGCATTGGCTTCTGGATCTTTGCCGTCGAACACGGCGCTACCCGCCGCGATCAGGTCCGCCCCCGCTGCCGCCACCTCGGCGATGTTGTCGCGGGTGATACCCCCGTCCACGCACACCAGGATGTCCCTGCCCGACGCTCTGACGAGTTCCTTCACCCGGGCCAGCCGGCCGAAGGTCGTGGGAGCGAACTTCTGACCACTCCAACCGGGATCCACAGCCAGCAAGGAGATGACGTCCACCTGTTCGAGCAACGGCGCCGACAGCCATTCGAGTGGAGTGCCGGGATTGAGCGCCAGCCCACGCACGATGCCGCGGCCATCGCCGGCGGCATGTTCCAGGGCGCCGAGCCCTTGCAGCGCGCGGTGGATATGCACCACCGCCTCCACGTGCACGGTGACGATGTCCGCTCCTGCCGCGGCGAAGGCCGCAAACGTGTCCAGAGGTTCGTGGACCATCAAGTGGACATCCTTGAGCAGCCGCGTGCGGAGTCCCTTGACGTACGGGGCGCCCACGGTGAGCTGCGGGCAGAAGCATCCGTCCATCACATCGATGTGGATTACGCCTACCCCCGCGCGCTCGAGCATCTCCAGCTCAGACTCTAGGTGCATCAGGTCGGCGGCCAGGGTTCCCACGCTCACCGTGGGGCAGAGGGCCCGCAACCGCGCCAGGGTCGTGATCATCAGCCGCTACTTGTTCTCGTGCTTCAAGGTCTCGAACAACTCGTGGGCCTCGACGGGCTTCATGTTCTCGTGAACCACTTTGCCTACCGCTTGGATCATTGCCTCTGGGTACTCCGACTGGAAGATGTTCCTGCCCATGTCCACCCCGGCCGCGCCTTCGCTCACGGCCTTGTAGGCCATGGTCAGCGCGTCCAGCTCGGGTAGCTTCTTGCCGCCGGCCATGACGATGGGCACCGGGCACGATGCCGTGACGGTCTGGAAGTCCTCTTCGATGTAGTAGGTCTTCACGAAATGAGCGCCCAACTCCGCGGCAATGCGGCAGGCCAGCCGGAAATAGCGAGCGTCCCGGGTCATCGCTTTGCCGACCGCGGTCACGCCTAGGATGGGCATGCCGTAGCGGTTGCCGGCGTCCACCAGCCGGGTAAGGTTGCAGATGGATTGGGTCTCGTACTCCCCGCCGATGAAAACCTGCACCGCCATGGCGGCTGCGTTGAGACGTAGCGCGTCTTCGATATCGAGGGCAAGCTGCTCGTTCGAAAGCTCCTTGAGGATGCTCGGACCGCCGCTCGCGCGCAGCACCACGCCCTTGCCGTAGGAGGAAGGGATGGTGGTCCGGAGAATGCCCCGGGTGAGCATGAGCGCGTCCGCGTAGGGAGCCAGAGGGACGATATTGACGTCTACCCGTTCGAGACCGGAGGTAGGACCCTGAAAATAGCCGTGATCGATGGCCAGCATGACCGTGCGGCCCGAGCGCGGATTGAAGATCCGGGCCAGGCGGTTCTGCATGCCCCAGTCTAGCGACGTAGACCCTTTGACAAAGAAGGCCTCATGCCGATAGGGCACATCCAGGCAGAAGTTCTTGGTTTCTTTCAGACCATCGACGTCGGGCATTGGCTCGTCTCCGCATGCTCTCGCTCTTACAAAGGACGCTCAGATTCTAGCAGGCTGCCGAGCAGAGGCCTGGGAACCGACCGTCGCGTGCTGCGATAATGGACGACATCATGAGCCCAGGCGAATTCCAGAGATGCAACGAGTGCCGCGCGTTGAACGAGCCGCGGGCTCTCTTCTGCAGCAGGTGCGGGGCGTCCCTCTATGGACCGGCTCACGGTGCGAAGGGTCGCCGGCCTCGCCGGGTCACCGCGGCCGGCGCTGCCATGAGCGTCGCCATACTGCTGGTCCTGGCCGCGTCCGTCTTCATTCTCATCATCCTGGTGGAGCGCGCCTTGGCCCCAACCGAGGCGGTCGACACTCTTGCCGGCCAGACCGGCACCACCGCCGTACTTGCCGACGCCACCACGACGACCGCCGGCGGGAGCGGAGCCTCGACCACTACCGACATTGCCTCCGCCCAGGCGCCGACGCTCATCCGCCCGATCTCCGCCGTAGCCTCCTCCACGCTCAAGGCCACTGCCACCAACAGCTACGGGGCCACCAACCTCCTGGACGGCGACGTCACCACTGCCTGGAACGAGGGGGCACAGGGGGTGGGTATCGGCGAATGGGTCCGCTTCTCGTTCTCGAAGGAGATCGTCATCTCCCGCATCGAGATCGCCAATGGCTATCAGAAGGACCAGCAGCGTTTCCAGGGGAATCCCCGCGTGAAATCAGTCAAGATCGAGTACTCCAACGGAGCGACACAGTTGGTCGATCTACTAGACACCATGGAGTTCCAGGCCCTCACGCCTACGCACCAACCGGTCGAATGGGTCAAGCTCGTCATCGTCTCTGTGTATCCCGGAGATCAGTGGGAAGACACGGCGCTGTCCGAAGTCCGCTTCTACGCCTCCCAGTAGTGCTTACTGCGCCGCGCTCGTTGAGTGGCCCCCGGGAGTGGCAGGGGCTCTCTTCCGACTTTGAGCTCGTTTCGGAATGGCGTTTCGCCGACAGGGCGTGATTGGCGAGTCTCAGGCAAGGACGCGATGCGGTGAGTGGATCACTCCGATGGGGCTGAAGTTCATTGCCCTTGTCCTTTGGGTTTGGTGCCGCGCCTCAAACTGCGAGCGAAGTAGGCCGCGGCCTACTTCAGCGATCTGTCCTGCCCCATCCGCCCACGCCGCACACTAGAGCAGGCCAAGAACTTCTGACACCTTGGCAAGGCCGAATGTTGGCCGGATCTCCAATCCTGCAAGGGTAGCAAGCGCGGTGGTGCCTACCAGTGCAACTTCCATTCCAGCGCTCTGCGCACCCACGACGTCAAGGGCCATGTCACCTACATAGAGAGTTCTCTCTGAGGCGACCTGCATCTGGCTGCAAGCATGGAGAAATATCCCAGGGTTTGGCTTTTCGATTCCCAAGTCGTAGGAGGAGACTATCTCGTCGAAATAGCGAGCGATTCCCGCGCCTTCCAGGACTTCCTGAAGTCCTGACTCCCAGTTCGAAACGATTCCTACTGGATAGCCCTTCTGCCTTAGCGCTGAAAGCAGTGCGGGGAGCTCAGGGTCCAAGAGCTTCCATCTTCTGTCATCTTTGCCTGTTTCGAAGGTATCGGCGATCAGAGTCCGGGAACACTCGCAGTGCAAGAGACTCCGGATCTCCTCGGCCACGATTGTGAGGAAATCCGGATAGGTCCGAGCCGACTCCCGGTTGCCTGCCGCGTCTTTTGTACGCGCAGTACTCCTAAGGTGCTTGTATTGGGCATCATGAAATGCGGCATTGATCGCGGCCTCGGCATCGTGATGACCGGCTGCCTGAAAGCGTCTTGCCAACAGGGCCGCGTCTGTTGGTTCCCCATACAGAAGAGTGCCGCCCACATCAAAAAGGATTGCGTCATATCGAATCATGTTGCGAGTCTTGCTTGCGCCATCTGGAGTTTCGCGTATGAGCAGTTGGCTCCATGCACTCCGACATCATACCTTCGCGGCCAATCTGCCCGATACGCTGGTTAGTCTGGCACCCGGCGCGCGACCATGCAGCTTCCGTGGCGCCGGTGCGCACGGCACTCGAGTCACGGTCGGAGACCTCTTCGGCGGACGCCTCAATGCGCCGGCCGGCGTTGTGGGTCAGCGGCTCGCCCGAGGTCCAGCATCGAGGCGACGCTGAAGCCCTGCCCATCGTCGAGCGCGGCTGCCGCAAGCACAGGGCGCTCGAAGTCTGCGAAGACACCCTCACCGAGGACGTAGCGGCACGCCTCTTCGGCGGTCATCGCATCGAAGCTCTCGTCGCATTGGGCGAGACCAGGCTCGTCGTGTTCGTAGGTGGCAACGTAGAAGGCGATGCCAACACCGAGCTCGAACTGCCGTACGACCAGGGCGTCGTGGCGTACGATCGCCAGGGCGCCGGTGCGCGAGTCGCGATCGACCACGCCGGCGATGCGTGGTGTGTGCAGGTCATCGTGCTCATAGTCCAGGGCATAGAGGACAACGCTGAGAGCGTCGCGCATGCCCATGCCGGATGCGAGCTTCTCGGCAATCGGGTCAGTGTGGCTGCCATTGCCCACGACAGCGTAGCGGTCGGTCAGGCGCAGGCAGTTGTAGGCGATGAATGGGCTCGTGTGGATGTCGGACTCGAAGCCGGGCTTGGGGACCACGGCGATGGCCTGGCCCGTCTGCTGGGGCATGCGGTCGGGGAAGGAGCGCGATGAGACTCGGTACATGGCAGCCAGTCGCCCATCTCGACTGCTGCCGATCGCTACGATTCTACCCACGTACATGTTCCCCCCTTGGCGTATCTAACGCTCGACGCTTCAGCAGTGGCCGAGGCGCCCCAATTCACGCTATCCCCTCGCCGTCGTCTGCGGCAAGTGCTTGTTGGCACCCGGCCTCAGTAGATGGACGCGTCGAGTATCGCCAGCGCTTCCTGCAGAACCGCGGGCGGCGCATCTCCAATGCGCTTGACGTCACGTGCACGGTAGTCAATCGACTTCACCTGCTCCACCATGACAACGCCGATGACGGCTTGTCCATCTGGAATCGACACGTGGAAGGGGTAGTCGCGCCGCGTGTTGGTAATAGGACAGGCGATGCACAATCCGGTGTGACGGTTGAACAGATCGTTGCTCACCACCAGAGCCGGCCGGCGCCCGTGCTGCTCGTGTCCGGACTGCTGGTCGAAGGTTGCAGTGATGAAGTCCCCCTTACGGGGGACGTAGCCGGCCACCTACCACGCCTCTCTGCCAGCGGGAGGCCCCCAATCGAGTTCCGACGGCTCATAGTCAGCAGGTATCGCCCGGACGAGCTGCCCGAGATCGAGTCCGCCCCTGACCCGATTAACGGGTGTCACGACGAGGACTCCGTCGCGTGCGGCGACCTCAACGGCGTCTCCGATTTCTATCTCCACGTCAGAGAGTAGTTCTTTACTGAGGCGCAGGCCCTGGCTGTTGCCCCACTTCTGAACCTTCGTGATCATCACAACCTCCCGAATGGCTATCCGAAGTATAGCCGCGCAGAACGATGATCACAAGGTTGTTGCCTGTAGCGCCTAACGTCCTGCGCATGACCTGCGGCGCATGCGCCTCTCTTCCGCAGACTGCATCATGGTCGTCAGGTGATGCGTTTTATGGGCGTCGAAGGGCGGGCCACGCGGCCTAACCCCATCGCGTGGATTAGCTCTTGGCTCCGGACTTGTTCAGAGCCACGGCGGCGCGAACGAGAGTCTTCAACGCCTCCTCGTCTATCTTCTCGCCCTCGTGGAAGTCGATGGCACGCCTTGCGTTCCCCTCGAGGCCGGAGTTGAAGAGGCCCGAAGGATCCTTCAGAGCCGCCCCTTTGGCGAAGGTCGTCTTCACGTGGTCCTTGTAAGTCTCGCCTGTGCAGATCAGTCCGTCGTGATACCACGCCGGGACCCCTCTCCACTTCCACTCCTCCACGACTTCGGGATCGGCGTCCTTGACTAAGGCACGGAGCCGGCCGAGCGTCTCGCCCCGCCAGTCGCCTAGCTCCTTGATTCTCGCGTCTATCAGCTGAGAAGGAGACTCGCTTTCCTGCGACCCGCTCTTCTTCATGCCTGCTCCTCTTCCTTAGTCCCGAAGCTTTGACAAATGGGGGGCACCGCCACCGTGCCGATTCCACCTGGAGCTGCGCTTAACCAAGAGCGCTCTTACGCGTCTTACCCCAAAGCAGGCGCCGCGGAATCATTTGGGACCGTGGCAGCGACGAGACTGTCAACTTCCGACCTCAGCCCCCGAGAGACTCTTCTCTCCCACGCACCTCAGGTACGCCGAACGCGGTGGGCTTGAGTAGCGCGCCGGCGCTGTCATTAGGATAGCGCTCGCAGCGTCCGCTCGATGCGCTCGTTAGGTGGGACGCCGCTGGTCGGCATCTCTTGGTCCTATGCGACCCATGTTGACACGATGCCGCCCGACGAGTACGCCTATCCTACTAGTTGTACTTGTATGACTTGCTACCAAGAGGGGGCTTCATGGCCGCAGAAAGTGCCTTCTATGGCTCAGCGACGGTGGGGGCAAAGGGTCAGATCGTCATCCCCGCCGAGGCGCGCGCCGCGATGCAGATCGAACCGGGCAACAAGGTCGTCGTCGTCAAAGGCCCGCGAGAGGGCAGCATCATCGTCTCCAGGGTGGACTCGTTCGATGGACTGATGGCTAAGATTCGCGAGCGGTCCGAAAAGCCGGCCGACGACCCCACCGCGCGCGGACCCGAGCCTACCTTGGAGGCCGCGGTTTGTGTGCTCGAACCGGCGGTTAGCCAGGACAGGCGCTCTAGTCGACAAGCGCGACGCGGATGAGATTGCCGTCAGG
Source organism: Actinomycetota bacterium (assembly GCA_003157225.1). The sequence continues at coordinate 11,170 of PMIZ01000173.1, forward strand.
GTCGGTGATGACGAACGTTCGCCCAAACGGATCATCGTGAGGTTCTTCGACTACGCTGACGCCCTTTGCAGACCACTCGGCGTAGAGCGCGTCGATGACCGACTGCTTCAACGACTCCCGCGCAATCGAGGCCGCAACTACGCAACGATGACAACGATGTTCCCCAACTTCTGCCCGCTCTCGGCGTACCGGTGGCCCTCCACCATCTGCTCCAGTGGAAAGCGCCGGTCGATGACCGGGCG
>PMIZ01000154.1 GCA_003157225.1 Actinomycetota bacterium
ACGCAGCGACGTCTGCGCGGTGCCAGCCGCGCGGGTAGTGGGGGAGGCAATGGTTGCGTTCGTGGTCGCGAGCGCCTACCTGGACAAGTTCGGTGGTGATAGCCTTGGCCAGTTTCTTGGTTCTCTGGGTGCATACGAGGCATCCCTCGAGGAGCGGGGATTGTGGCGCCGTTCCTAGCGCTCACTGGCTTCATGGGGAGTGGCAAGACGTCTGTGGGCGCCGCGGTGGCCGCCTTTCTCGGATGGCGGTTTGTCGATCTGGATGAGGCCTTCGTGGAAGCTGGAACCGGCGGCATCCCCGACTTCTTTGCAACCGAGGGCGAGGCGGCTTTTAGGGCCAGAGAGTGCGAAATACTAGAAATGGTCCTGACACAAGACCCTGACGTCTCCGGGCTGGTGGTAGCGCTCGGGGGCGGAACCCTGGAAAGCTCCGAGGCGGTAGCGATGCTTCGCCAACGGGGAGGCGTAGTGTTCCTGGACGTCGACCCCGGGGAGGCCTGGGCAAGAGTCGAGGGGACACCGCGTCCCCTGGCCAGGGACAACGAGAGCTTCAGAGCGTTACTGGCCCGCAGACGAGAGGCTTATGAGAACGCGGCCGACTGGGTGCTACCGGTGGAAACCAAGAGCGTCGATCAGCTCGCCGAGGAGATCGTACAGATGGTGCGTCTGGCGGGAAGCCACTGGCAGACGCTCTGGGGAAGGCGCCTGAGGGCGACCGAGTGATCATCGCTCGTAATGGGGGGGGAGGAAGCTCTTAGCTGTCTCACACCTAGAGCCGCCACAGCTCACGCGGCCGGTTGCAGGCTCTTTGTGATCTCCGACAAGAACGTCATACGTTCCTGGGGCAACACAGTAAGCTCCCTGCTGGGTGACTTGCCAGGCGATGGCGTGTTCGTCGTTGAGCCGGGCGAGGTGAGCAAGAGTGTCATCACTGTCGAGCGTTGCTGGGATTGGTTGGCCGATCGTGGCGCCCGTCGGGATGACGTAGTGGTTGCTCTTGGCGGGGGTGTGGTAGGGGACTTGGCGGGCTTTGCGGCGGCTACCTACCAGAGGGGCGTCTCGTTGTGGCAGGTGCCAACCACCCTGCTGGCCCAAGTGGACTCGAGTGTGGGCGGCAAGACGGCCATAGATCTGGGAGCAGGCAAGAACCTGGTGGGTGCGTTCTACCAGCCCGATCTGGTTGTGATCGATCCCCTGACGTTGACTACCCTCGGCGAACAAGACTACGCCGGCGGGTTGGGCGAGGTGGTGAAACACGCGTTGCTAATGTCACCCGAAGGTCTCGCCGGGTTGGAAGCGGACGCACCGAGGATCGTGGAACGCGATCTGGCCACTGTAAGCCGGATCGTGAAGGAATCGATCGGCTACAAAGCCAGCGTGGTCCAGGACGACGAGAAGGAGAGAGGCAAGCGGGCGGTCCTCAATCTCGGCCATACCGTTGCGCACGCCATCGAGGTAGTCGAAGGGTTTGGCTCCGTCGCGCATGGGCAGGCCGTAGCGCTGGGACTCCTGGTGGCGCTCGCTTTGAGTGAGGAGCTTCTGGGTCTGGAGTCAGCGGTGAGGGAGCGCACCTGTCGTCTGCTGACGGCGTTCGGCCTGTCGACGACCATCGACCTGCCGCCGGTGGAGCTGCTCCTGGCCGCGACAGGGCGGGACAAGAAGGTGAGAGCCGGCACGAGCGGGTTCGTGGGCTTGCGGGCGCCGGGCGACCCCGTGTGGGGCCTAGACGCGTCTCGCGAGGAGCTGACCCGGGCGCTGCAGGTCATCCGGCAATGAGCGCCGCTCCCAGACTCCTGGTGATGATTCACGGCGCCAATCTCGACATGTTGGGAGAGAGACCGGTCGAACACTATGGCACGATCACCCTTCCCGCCCTGGAGCGGCTGGTGTCCGACGAGGCTGAAGACCGCGGCTGGCAGTGTTTATGTCTGCAGACGAACCACGAGGGAGCGTATATCGAGTACGTGCACGACTACCGTCACGGGGGCGCCCTCATCGTGAATCCGGGAGCGTGGACGCACTACAGCTATGCGATCCGGGACGCGCTGGAACTCGTGACCTGTCCGATTGCCGAAGTGCACTTGTCAAAGGTTGACTCACGAGAGGAGTGGCGGCGTCACTCGGTGATATCTCCGGTCGTGAGTTTCACCATTTCGGGCAGAGGCCCGACCGGATACCTGGAGGCGGTTGGCCGGTTGATAGAGCTGGCAGAAGGGCAGGCAGGCGAGATTGGCCCGCGTAGTGCATAAGGTGTAGTAGAATTCACCGTCGCGTAGGGCAAGGTGTTCTTCTCATGTCGAGCGGTCTTCGGAGGCGGAGCGCGTGATCTCAACCAATCAGTTCAAGGTGGGCATGACCATCAGGTACGAGGGGGAGATGTACCGCATCGCTGAGTTCCAGCACGTGAAGCCCGGCAAGGGTGGCGCTTTTGTCAGGACAAAGCTCCGCAATGTGTCTACAGGGTCCCTCGTCGAAAGAACGTTCCGCCCGGAAACGAAATTCGACCAGCTGCGCACCGAGAGTCGCCCGATGACCTATCTCTACGAGGAACCCGATCAGGTCGTGTTCATGGATGCCGAGTCGTTCGAGCAGCTGGCGCTACCCAAGGACCATCTCGAAGGACGTTTTGACCTCATGACCGTGAATATGCAGGTGGATGTCGTGTACATCGACGACGAACCGTTCGACGTGGAGCTACCCACGTTCGT
>PMIZ01000177.1 GCA_003157225.1 Actinomycetota bacterium
GGCGGTCATCGTGGCCTGGGATTCCCGGGAGAAGACCTTCAGGCACGAGGAGTTCGAGCAGTATAAGGCTCAGCGGAAGCCCATGCCCGAGCTGCTATCCCAGCAGTGGCCGCACTTCATAGAGCTGGGGGAGGCCTTCGGCTTCGTCAACCTCGCTGTTCCCGGCTTCGAGGCCGACGACATCCTGGCTACGCTCGCTCGGCAGGCGGAAGCCCAAGGCCGTGAAGCCATGATCGTCACTGGAGATCGCGACGCGCTCCAGCTCGTGGGGGGCCATGTGCGGGTCATGGCCAATACCCGGGGCGTGACCGATGTGAGGATCTACGATTCGGCAGGCGTGGAAGAGCGCTTCGGCGTGCCTCCCCGACTCATTCCCGATCTCATCGGACTGAAGGGGGACACCTCCGACAACATCCCGGGCATCCCGGGCATCGGTGAGAAGACGGCGGCGCAGCTGCTCTCGGAATTCGGGAGCCTCGAAGAGGTTCTCGCCCACGCAGGCGAGGTGGCGGGCGCGAAGCGCAGGCAACTGCTGATCGAATATCGAGACGTGGCCCTGCTATCGAAGCGGCTGGCGTCGCTGGAGCATGATGCCCTCATCGACATCAACGCGGCCGAGGTGCTGCCCCACGAACTGCGGCGAGAGAAGCTCGAGGAGCTGTTCTCTCGCCTGGAGTTCAACTCCCTCTTGGAGAGAATCGATGCTTTGCTGCCGGGAACCGCATCCACTCCCGAGCCACCGGCAGGCGCAGCATTGGCGGCGACAAGGTCACCCGACGCGGACGGCCGCCCGCTCCAGCAGCTGCTCGATTGGTCCGGAACCATCGGACTCGCAGCGGAGCAACAGGTGGCGGGCTGCCCGGTCACTCTCAGCGAGGGCCTAAACGAGGGTCCTTCAGCCCAGGCCACGATCTGGTTGGCCCAAGCAGGCCCGTCCGGCGCGCTGGAAGAGTACGGCGCCTACACGGTAGCAGCGGTCGATGACACCGACGAGAACGCCGCTCTCTTGCGGCTCCTGCTGGCCAGCGCGACCATCGCGTGCCACGACTTCAAGTCACTTCGGCCGCTGCATCGGCTGGTCCGCCAAGCAAGTCACGACACCTATCTGGCCGCCTACCTGCTGGCGCCGGGACGCAGATCGTACTTGCTGGACGACCTGGCCCGAGAGGCAGGAGTCGGTGCGCCCGCCGGCGGCGCAGACGCCGCGGCGCAATCCGCGGTCACGGTCATCCCACTCGCGGCCAAGCAGGAACGCGCACTGCGGGAGCAGGGCATGTGGGAGTTGTTCCGGGACATCGAGCTGCCGCTCACCGGGGTTCTCATCGCCATGGAGCAGGCCGGCGTCTATCTTGACTGCTACCGGCTGGGAGAGATCAGCGGTAAGGCCCAAGACCAGATGGACGAGCTCGAAACCTCCATCTTCGAATTGGCGGGAGAGCGTTTCAACCTGGGCTCGCCGCAGCAACTCGGCCGGGTTCTCTTCGACAGCCTCGGTCTGCCCAGGCAGCGCAAGACCAAGACCGGGTACTCCACCGACGCCAAGACCCTCGAAGCGCTCCGCGACAGCCATCCCGTGGTCGGGCGGCTGCTCAACCATCGCGAGCTGTCGAAACTGATGTCCACCTATCTGCTGGCGCTGCCACAAGTGGTGGACCAGACCACCGGCCGTCTGCACACCACCTTCAACCAGACCGTCGCCGCCACGGGCCGGCTCTCGTCCAGCGACCCGAACCTGCAGAACATCCCGGTCCGCACCCCGCTGGGCGCGCAGATCCGCGAATGCTTCACCGCGGAACCCGGAAACGTGCTCATCGTGTCCGACTACTCGCAGATCGAGCTGCGGGTGATGGCTCACCTCTCGGGCGAGACCACTCTGCTCGACGCGTTCACCCGCGGAGAGGACATCCACACCCGCACCGCGGCGGAGGTCTTCGGACTACCTGAGGAGTCGGTCGACAAGACTCATCGCAACTACGCCAAGGCGGTGAACTTCGGCATCATGTACGGAATCTCGGCCTTCGGCCTCAGCCAGAACCTGGGCATAGAGCGCGAAGAGGCCGCCGCGTACATAGAGCGGTACTTCCAGAGACTTCCCCGGGTGAAGGCCTTCATCGAGGAGACCATCGCCCTCGCCCGGCGCCAGGGCTACGTCGCCACCGTCTTCGGGCGGAGAAGACCGATACCGGAGCTGGCTTCCGGGAACTTCCAAGAACGATCGCTGGGAGAGAGGCTGGCCGTCAACTCGGTGATCCAGGGCAGCGCCGCCGACATCATCAAGGTAGCCATGATCCGCTGCCACGACCGCCTAGAAAGGGATTTCCCCGATTCGCGCCTGGTGCTGCAAGTGCACGACGAGCTCGTCTTCGAGGTGCCTGAGGAGCAGGCGGAGGACGTCCGCACGGCTGTGGCAGAGGAGATGGTCGCGGCTTTTCCCATGGAGCCACCTCTGGGGGTCGACGTGGGGGTAGGGCTCGACTGGCTCTCCGCCAAGTGACTCCGGCGGGCATGCGGAAGCGCCGCGCAGAATTCACGCAGCAACTGGCGGCAATAGCGCTCCAAGCGGGTCTTTAGCGGCAGCCGTTTGTTTTTCTTTGGGGCGTGGGTATACTACCGGCACATGTGCCGCGAGGGGCGGCTCGACTATGCGTTCCTTGGGAAGGAAACAGTAATTACATGGCAGAGCAAAACACCGACGTCACCATAACCAACACCGACGAGGACTCGCAGAAACTGCAGGGCGGACAGGAGCTCATGATCGAGGTCGATGGGAAAATGATTCCCAACTACGACGCAACGATCATGTCGTTTGAAGAGGGGGACATCGTCACCGGCACGGTAGTCCGGGTCGACAAGGACGAAGTCCTGGTAGATATCGGCTACAAGAGCGAGGGCGTGGTACCTGCCAACGAGCTCTCTATCAGGAAGTCCGTCGATCCGTCTGAGGAAGTCTCGGTAGGAGACGTGGTCGATGCACTCGTGCTCACCAAGGAAGATGCCGATGGCCGGCTCATCTTGTCCCGCAAGCGTGCTCGTTTCGAGCGCGCGTGGCAGCGGATAGAGAAAGCAGCCGAGGTCGGCACCCCTGTTTCGGGTAACGTCATCGAGGTGGTCAAAGGCGGCCTCATTCTCGACCTCGGCGTGCGTGGGTTCCTTCCGGCTTCCCTGGTCGACATCCGCCGGGTGGCCGAACTCGACGAGTTCCTGGGTCAGACGCTCGAATGCCGCGTGATCGAACTCAACCGGTTCCGCAACAACGTGGTCCTCAGCCGGCGCGCCGTTCTGGAAGAAGAGCGGCGGGGTGCGCGCGAGCAGATCCTCGATCGCATGAACGTGGGCGACCTCGTGACGGGTACGATTTCGAACATCGTGGACTTCGGCGCTTTCGTCGATCTCGATGGTATCGACGGCCTGATTCATATTTCCGAGCTCTCCTGGAGCCACGTCAACCACCCGTCTGAGGTGCTCACCATCGGCCAGAAGGTCGAAGTGCGTGTGCTCGACATCGATAGGGATCGTCAGCGCATTTCCCTGGGCCTCAAGCAGACCCAGAAGGATCCTTGGCAGCAGGTGTTCGAGAATCGGCAGGTGAACGAGATCGTGCACGGTCAGGTGACCAAGCTGGTGTCGTTCGGCGCCTTCGTGGAGATCGAAGAAGGCGTGGAAGGTCTGATTCACATCTCCGAGCTTGCTCAACATCACGTGGAAGACCCGTCCGAGATCGTGCGCCCCGGGCAAGAGGTGAACGTCAAGATCATCGAGATCGACCCCGAGCGCCGCCGCCTCTCGCTCAGCCTGAAGCGCCTCGAACCGGAATACCGCATCCACGAGGATGCCATGGCCGAAGAGGGCGAAGACGGCGAAGAGGGCGAATACGAGGGTGAGGAAGCTCCCGAGGCCGAAGCGGCCGAACCAGCCGGAGAAATAGCTACGGAGGCTGTGGCGGAGGAACCGGCGGCCGAAGTGGCTCCCTCGACGGCGGAAGCTCCCGAGGAAGCTCCCGAGGAAGCCCCCGTCGAGGCCGAAGCTCCGGCCGCGAGCGACGAACCCGTAGCTGAAGCCGAGCCGACTGGCGGGGACGAGCCAGACAAAGCGGAATAGGCGGAAGGGCCAGGCGCCAAAGACCGGTTGGTGCGACACTCGACTGGATATCGACGGGAGCGCCTCACGGCGCTCCCCGTGTTTGCGGAGGCGAGATGGGGAAAGAGCGGCGTCTGGTCGTAGCCGTGGGTCTCACGGGCGGGATAGCCGCCGGCAAGAGCACCACGCTCCGCTTGTTCGGCGATCTGGGCGCCCGTACTCTCTCGGGCGACGAGCTGGTACACGGACTCTACGAGCAGCCGGCGGTCTCGAGCCGCGTTGCGGCGCACTTCGGCCCTGAGGTACTGGACCAGCGCGGCACCGTCGACAGAGCGCAGCTGGCACGGCTGGTGCGAGGGCGCCCTGGGGAGCTTCGCTGGCTGGAAGAGCTTACCCACCCGCTGGTGGCCGACGAGATCGGGCGGCAAGTAGCGGCCGCGCCCGGTGGTTCGGTGGTGGTCTGCGAAGTGCCGCTGTTGTTCGAGGCCGATTGTAAGTCGCTTTTCGACATGATCGTGACGGTCGAGGCAAGCGCCGCCAACCGTCGCCGCCGCTCCAGCCACGGCTTCGGATTGGAGCAGTTCGAAGAACTCGAGAGTCTGCAGGCTTCGACCGAACGGCGGGTGGCCGGCAGTGACCTGTCCTTCTTCAACGATGGCAGTCCGGATGAACTGCGGGCTTTCGTGCGGAAGGCTTACGACCGCGCCCTCCAATTGCTGGAGGGGCTAGTCTGATGGAGCAACGGCGCATCCCTACTCCGATGTCGTCGGGAGCCGCAACCCAGGAATTGGCGCGGCGCAGCCGCCGCAGGCGGCTGCGCCGCCTCATCCTCCTAGGAATCCTCGTGGCCGTCGCCGCGACCGGGTCGGTGCTTGTGCTGACTGGGAAGGCCGTTCTCCCCGTCGCCTCCGAACAGATCTATCCCATCCGCTACCGCGAGTATGTCGCGACCGCTGCTCGACAGTACGGGGTCGACCCCTACTTGGTGGCCGCGGTGATCAAAGCCGAGAGCGGCTACGACCCAGTCGCGGTCTCTACTGCGGGCGCGGTGGGTCTGATGCAACTCATGCCCGACACGGCAAAGTGGGTCGTGAGCCTCAAGAACTGGAAAGGGGGGGAGAAGCCGCAACTGACCGATCCCAATGACAACATCCAGTTGGGGGCGTGCTATCTGGCCTACCTTGCCGACAACTTCGGCGGCGACAGCACGGCCATGCTTGCGGCGTACAACGCCGGCGAGGGCACGGTGCGGGATTGGATCCAGAGCGGGGGTGGAACCAAAGCTTTCGACTTGTCCGACATCCGTTTCCCCGAGACGCGCGCGTTCGTGGAGAAGGTGAAGAAGTACCAGGTCCTCTATCAGCGCATCTATCCGGATGGCGTCGCCTCGGTCGGCGGCAGCGTATGAGAGGCAGCCCCTTCAGGTTGCAGGCGGACTATCAGCTGCAGGGTGACCAACCTCAGGCCGTCTCGATGCTGGTGGAGGGCGTGCTGCGCGGGGATCGCTATCAGACGCTCCTGGGCGTGACCGGGTCGGGGAAGACCTTCACCATGGCTAACATCATCGAGAAGGTGGGCCGGCCGGCGCTCGTGATGGCGCCCAACAAGACACTGGCGGCCCAGTTGTGCAACGAATTCCGGGAGTTCCTTCCCGATAACTCAGTGGAGTACTTCGTCTCCTACTACGACTACTACCAGCCGGAGGCGTACCTTCCCGCAAGCGACACCTACATCGAGAAGGATTCTTCCATCAACCAGGAGATCGATCGTCTCCGTCACGCAGCCACCTCCAGCCTGCTCATGCGCGACGACGTGGTCATCGTGGCGTCGGTGTCGTGCATCTACGGACTGGGCTCTCCGCAGGAGTACCTGGGCCAGGTGGTGCTGCTCAAAGAAGGAGACGACGTGAGTCGCGACGAGGTCTTCGCCAAGCTGGTGAGGATCCACTACGAGCGCAACGACGTGGGCTTCGCGCGGGGGAAGTTCCGGGTGCGTGGCGATAGCTTCGAAGTCTGGCCGGCCTACGACGACTTTGCGGTGCGGGTGAGTCTCTGGGGCGACCAGGTGGAAGAGATCGTCAAGGTCGATACGGTGACCCAGGAGGTAGTGACCCGGCTGCCGACCGTAGCCATCTACCCGGCTACCCACTTTGTCACGTCGGATGATGCCATCGAGCGGGCCCTCGGGGAGATCGCGGATGAGTTGGAAGTGCGTGTGGCCGAGCTTGAGGTGCAGGGGAAGCAGCTGGAGGCCTTTCGCTTGAGGCAGCGTACC
>PMIZ01000377.1 GCA_003157225.1 Actinomycetota bacterium
GGGTCGTGGATCGCCAGCTCGGCAAGCTGGTGATTGAGGGCCTGCACCTCGCGCTCGGCCTTCTTTCTGGCTGTGACGTCCGCTATGACGAAAATGACCCCGGCTTCGCGACCCACTTTCATGCGCGAGCTTGCGAGCTCGATGTCCACCGAAGAGCCGTCTTTCTTGCGGCCCTCAAATTCGAGCAGATCCGGGCGGCTCTCGTTGAGGAGGCACTTCTGGACGTGCTCCAGCACNNAATTGACGTAGGTGAACCTGTTCCCGTCGACAATTGCGATGCCGGCCAGGGACTGATCGGCAAGCCCCCGGAACCTCGCTTCGGATCGCCTGAGCGATCGCGTGATCTTCTCGTTTCGTTCGAGTACTCTGGTGAGCTCCTCTGTACGTCGGTTCACCAGGTCCTCCAGGACGAGCGTGGTCTGGAAGATGCCGAACTCCGTGACCTCTTGGCCTGCGCTTCGTTCGGCACGGTTCATCAGCACCTGGACAGTTTGCTTGAGGCGGGTGTTTTCCGCGCGCAGTTGCCCTTCGTCCGACCCTTCAAAGGGGGCGCCCCCGGGGCTGCTGGGCCGGGAAGGATCTTTCATGATTCCTCCCCTCGACCGAACGCAAGGCCAGTCAGCGTCTGATTCATGTGCACGCCGCCGAGTTGTTCGCCGTAGGTGGAGAACCCAACGGCATTGTGCCGGCGGAAGAGATCGGTGACGCGTTCTTTGAGGCCGTCCTTCGAGATCTCCAACGTCCGGAGGATGCAATCACACGCCAAGACCAAGCTCGGCGCCCCGACTCCGCTGCGGACATGCTCGAAGGCTGCCTCGAGATCGGCAACCAGATCCCCTCTCACGGCGGCCCTCAGCACGACACCCTCCTCAATTGCACAGTACAACGTCAAGCTCCCGTCGGGGTTGACCTTCTGGATCGATCGCGAATGGTCGGCCCCGCCTATGCGTACAACGATGGGGTGGGAAGAGAAGAACGCCGCATCGAGCTTGTCGGCAGTGGCGCCGACCAACTGGGCGTAGCCCTCGACGGCGGGTAGGGCGTCGATCTCCATGACCGTGCGTGTCGCGGGATCGGCGGCTGTCACTACGGCGCGTTGCTCGGTGCTCGCGAAATGGCGTGTGGAGAAGGTCATGAAAGGAAGCGTCGTCGCTGCCACTACCAGCAGGGCGCTGTCCTCGCGAAAGCGCCCCCCGCTGAAGACGTAAGTGCGCCCGAAGTTCTCAGCGTCTCCTGCCGATCCGCCAACAAGCGGTATTCTCCCGAGCGCGTGCTGAAAGGCGTTGGTGATCAGCTCCTCGCGCATGCATAGGCCATCCACCAACTGGAAGGCGAACGTGTCGCTTTCGCGAGCGTAGGGAGCGCGACCTTCGAGTTGCCCGAGCAGCCGGCCAACGAACGCCTCCGCCCGTGCAGTGGTCGATTGCCTGACCCGGTCGAGGTGTCCCGTAACCACTGTGAAATGGTCAGAGGGCAGGCTCACTCCCGACAGGCTCGAATCGAGATAGCCAAGAGGCCCGATCTCGCCGGCTGTGGTGCACCCCACGACGCGGACGTCTGGAAATGCGCAGTTGATCTCCGCACCTAGCGCGTCAAGGTCGAAGCTGGGCGAACAGAACATGATGACCAGTTCGGCGTCCGGTTGAGCGAGCTGGCGCTGGAGATCGCGGACCGCTTCAACCGGGTCACGGGCGTTTGACTGGCCGAGGCGTATCGTTCCCTGTGGGGAGTCGTTTGCGATCTTCTCGGGGCGCCAAACCGCACCGCTCCCCCGCCCCTCGTGAACCGGGGAAGACACTCTCAAGCCTACGTTCATCTATGCTCCTCCGTTGGCGCCAGGCCCGACGAATAATCCCCTCTCTACCGCTATCGGCCTTGACAGAGGCCCCAGTATTGGACCAAGGTCCAATACTGGGGCCTCTCGCTTCCACGCGTCGCGAAGTGGCTGGGAGGTGCGGCTATAGCGTTCCTCTCAGCTTCCGAAAGCCGCCGAGCAGCACCTCACACAGCACGTCGATCTCGCCTTCGGTCATAGCCGTTGATAGCGCGCCGGAACAGGTGTTGATCAGCATCACCCCATGCTCGAAGGCGTAGTCGAGCAGGGCCTTCGTCCGTCGTGCCCTTTCAGGGTCGACGTAGGCCTCCCGGTATGTCGTTGGCGGCTCGGGGGTCATGTGGATGCGGAAGAGCGAGCCGGCCCCCGTCACGCTGGCGGCGAACCCGGAGACCTTGATGGCTTCGGCGATCTGCCGGCGTGCTCGGTCGCCGAGCTCGTTGAGCCTCGCCACCGCGTCGCGGTCGAAGAGCTCCATCGCGGTCAGCCCGGCGGACATAACCAGCGGGTTGGCGGAGAACGTGCCGGAGTGGGGGAAGAGGACCTTCTCGGCCAGCGGGTTGAGCACGTCCATCACGTCGGCGCGGCCGGCGAGCGCTCCGACCGGCAGTCCGCCGCCGATCATCTTTCCGAGGGCCGTGAGATCGGACGAGAAGCCGTACCACGCCTGCGCGCCTTCGTATTCGCTGCGGAAGGTGATGACTTCGTCGAACACCAACAACGAGTCGTCGTTGGTCGTCCAGGCGCGCAGGGCGTCTATGAACTGCTTCGTCGCGGGCATAAAGCCCACGCGGTGCGGCATGGGGTCGATCAGCACGCATGCCAACTCGCCTGCGTGCTCGCCAAGGATACGGAGCGAGGCCTCAGGGTCGTTGAAGGGGATCACTACCACGTCGTCGAGCACGCCCTGCGGGGTGCCACGCGTCACCGGGTTGCTCCGCGGACGGTCGGGAGCGCCCCAGTTCGCCGGGCTTGAGGTCTGGCTCACCTCGGCGTAGTCATAGAGACCGTGGTAGGCCCCCTCGATCTTCGCGATCTTGGCCCGGCCGGTGAACGCCCGCGCGGCCTTGATGCAGCTCATGACCGCCTCGGTGCCCGAGTTGACGAAGCGGATCTTCTCGAAGCCGGGCGAGCGGCGGCACATATGCTCGGCGTAGAGCACCTCCACCTCGGTGGCGAAGGTGAACGCGGTGCCGCGCTGCATCTGTTCGCTGATAGCCGCGACGATCGCCGGGTGCGCGTGGCCGTGGATGAGCGAGCACATGTTGTTGGCGAAGTCGATCCGGCGAACACCCTCGATGTCGGTGACGTAGCAGCCTTCGCCCCGGACCGCGTAGAAGGGGTAGGGCCGGCGCAGGACCGTGTTGCGGCTCACCCCGCCGGGGAGCACCCGCAGGGCGCGCTCGTAAAGTTCCTCGCTTCGGGTCGGCGGATTTCCGGGCGTCGGCGCGGGATTCTCGGTGTTGTCGAGGGTCATCGTCCCACCTCCGGTGTGGATTCGAGCAGGGGCACGCCTGTCAGACCTTGAACCTCTTCGAAAGTGACTCCGGGCGCCAACCGACGCACGACCAGCCCATCGCTCGTCACATCCATGACCGCCAGGTTGGTGAAGACGCTGTTCACGACGGCCCTGCCCGTGAGCGGGTAGGTGCACTCGGCGACGATCTTCGGCTCGCCGGTCTTGGTGGTGTGCTCGGTGATGACCAGGATACGCTTGACCCCGGCGACTAGGTCCATGGCGCCGCCCACCGAGGGCACGGCGCCGGGCTCGCCGGTGGACCAGTTGGCCAGGTCGCCCCGGGCCGACACCTGCATGGCGCCGAGGACGCACACGTCGATGTGGCCGCCGCGGATCATGGTGAAGCTGTCGGCATGATGGAAGAAGGCGGCGCCGGGGATGGCGGTGACCGGCTTCTTGCCCGCGTTGATGAGCTCGGGGTCCTCATAGCCCGGGGAAGGGGTCGGTCCCATCCCCAGTAAGCCATTCTCGGTCTGGAAGATGAACTCCCGGTCTTCGGGGACGAACTGGGCGACCAGTTCCGGGATGCCGATGCCGAGGTTGACATAGGCGCCGTCGGCAATGTCCTCCGCCACGAGTTGGGCCATCTGCTCGCGGCTCCAGCCTTTCACGGGCGGCGTGGTCACGGGTAGACCCGGCCTTCTCTGACCAGCACCGATTCCTGCTGCGGAGCCGGGATTACTACCACTCGGTCGACGAAGATGCCCGGGGTTACGACGCATTCCGGATCGATTCCACCCAGCTCCACCATCTCGCGCACCTGCACTATTGTCGTCTCCGCGGCCGTGCACATGACCGGCCCGAAGTTGCGTGCCGTCTTGCGGTAGACGAGGTTGCCATACCGGTCGGCGCGCTCGGCTCGCACCAAAGCGAAGTCGGCCGACAGACCCATCTCCAAGAGGTACTCCTTGCCGCCGAAGAACCGTGACTCTCTTCCGTCCGCAAGAACCGTCCCCACCGCGCTCGGGGTATAGAACGCGGGGATCCCGGCGCCCCCGCAACGGATGCGTTCCACCAGCGTGCCCTGCGGAACCAGCTCAAGCTCGATCTCGCCTCGACGGTAGAGCTCCGGGAAGACCACCGAGTTGGTGCTGCGCGGATACGAGCAGATCATTTTTCGAACCTGCCCATTGGCGATGAGCGCCGCCAAGCCCACGCGGCCGCTGCCGGTGTTGTTGCTGACGATTGTGAGTTCACGCGGGCCGGCGTCGATGAGCGCGTGGATAAGCTCGATAGGGCTGCCCGCCTCTCCGAACCCCCCGATCATGATGGTCGCGCCATCGCGGATGTCGGCCACCGCGGCGGCCGCTGAATCCCAGCGCTTGTCGATCACACGTCCGCTCCCGCTTGCCGGTGCACCTCGATGAGCTTCTGCTCAATCTCGTGCAGTTCCTTTTCGAAGAAGAACTCCGGCGTGTCGAACGGCGTAAGGAAGTCGACGCGGTTGGTCTTCTCGTCATACTGGGCGAGGAAGACGCGGTCCATCCAGGTCATGTTCCGGCTCTCGTTGAACTTCAGCGCGAACGCCTTTCGCCCGCCGACCTCGGCCACCCCCAGGATGGAGAGCTTCCCAGCCGAGGTGGTCATGGTGATGTACCGCGACGGCCGGTTGAGCGACGGCACCGAGCGGAAGACCAGCTGGAAGATCTTGTTGATGTCGGCCAGCGGCACGGTGAAGTAGTGGTGCTCGCCGGTGGCGCGGGCGCAGTACATCGAGTGGAAGTGGATCAGCAGCATCCCGAGGATGTTGGCGAGGTCGATCCAGTTCTGCGCCGAGCGCTCGACGTCCACCTTGCCCTGCTCGTCGGTGAACAGGCTGATGTGGTTCATGATGGGGCTCTGGCTGCGGACGTCGACGCCGTGACGTTGGAGTCTGCGGACGGCGGCGATGGTGCTGGGATTGAGGATCTCACGGGGCGTGGAGAAGTGGGCCATCCAGGTCATGCGCAGGCCGTTGTCGCGCATCAGGTCGAACAGAGCGAGCATCTCATCGTAGTGCGGGGTGAGGATCCTCTCTGGCTGGTAGGTGAGCATGCGCGAGCCCAGGCGAATGGTGCGCACGTGCAGCAGCCGTGGATCTTCGAGGATCGGCATCACGTACCGGCGCAGGCGCTCGACCGGCATGTATCCGGCGTCACCGCCTGTGATCAGCAGGTCGGTCACCTCGGGATGGTCGCGCAGGTAGCTGTGGACCTGGTCGACCTCCTTCTGTATGAACATGTCCTGGTCGCCACGGACCTGCGCGTGGCGGAAGCAGTAGGCGCAGAACGCGAAGCATTCCTGCGTGGTCTGGTCGAAGATGAGCATGCACGGCGGGTACTTGTGCTGACTGCCCTCGACGAGGTCGATCCCGCCGTCATCGTCCTCGATCCAGGCCTTGTTGAGTAGTTGGTGCGCGTCGTGGGGGTTGGTCTCGTGGACGTAATCGCTGGCGATGCGCGACCGTTCTTCCGGCGATGTCTCGGCGGCATAGCGCTCGAGCAGGTCGTCGCGCATCATGCCCGGCTGAGGAAACATCAGCTGGAACATCGAATCGTGCTCGTGGTCCTGCCAGTTGATGCTGTTGAGCGCGTGCCGCGTCGCCTTGAACCGGTAGACCTCCACGAACAGCTCGCGCGCGGTCAGGTCGCTGAGATGGATGCCGTGCTCGGCGAGTATCGCCACGACCTGCCGGAACCCCGAGAGCGCGGAGTAGTGGTCCCGATCGAACAGCATCTTCTCTCGCTCGAGGAGCCCGGAGTGCCGCGGGAACGTCGCGTGGAGCCGGCTGAGCAGCCCGGCAGGTAGCAGGTTCTCGGTCGTGATGATCTGCCGCGTCTCCGGCGAGTAGCCATAGCGGTCCATCACGGCTTCGACGTCGGCCGGGGTGATCGTCGAGGCGATCGTCCCTTCTGCCGAATTAACGAGATCGACCCTTGGACTAGTCGACATGTGGCCCCCCTTGGCCGCTAGTGCCAGATGGTCAGCCCCGTCTGCTCGTCCATCTTGCGGACAACAGTAGGGCCGGAGAGCGTGGTCATCAAGATCTCCAGGTTGAAGACGAGCGTGTTGTTGCCCAGGTGGCCGCCGTAGCAATGACCTTGCTCGTCTGCGAGCACGATGTGGATGTGGACGATCGGCTCACCGTTCAGCAGGGACACATTTCCCCACAAGCCGGCCACTTCGAGATGCTGGTCGAGATCGAGGTCGATCCAGTCCTTCTTCTCTTGGTCGTAGTAGCGGATGGTGGCGCGTGACACCGCTCCCACTCCCGAGATCCAGGCAAGGTTGATGCCCTTGACCCGGACGAATGCTTCGAGTTCTCTCAGGAGGTCGCTCCCGAACGGGGGCTTGAGGATGTGGGCCGGGCCTACGGCTGCCTGCGCGTCGAACATGGCCTAGTCATCCCACTTGAATTCGGGCGAGATCTTCTGGTCCCACACTTCCTCAGTAGCGTCATCCAGCAACCTTGCCTCTTCGGAATTCATCTCGGTTATGAGCGCCGACGGGTCGCTGAGCAGCTTGACTTCCAGTTCCGAGGCGTCGAGCCGCCCGTCGTCGTTGATGACCGCGTTCTTCTCGCGGTAGTTGTACGCGATCTCGTCCAGGTCCATGCCCTCCCGGTAGAGTGAGACCCGCTCTGCGCTCGTGGAGAAGTCACGGCGGAGGTCTACCAAGTACTGGTACCAGACGATGTCCCAGGTCACGGTCACGATGGCAAGAGAATCCGGGCCGGGGAAGCGGCTGACGTTCGCCTTGGGCTTGCCCAGGCTGCGACGCACGTCGCGGATACGGTCGGTGAAGTGACTTTCGTTGAAGTAGCGCTGCGCGGCCTGGACTTCGTCGATGCGGAAGGAAGTGGTGTCCTCCGGCTCCGGGGCAGGTGTTGCGGCTACCGGCGCTGGGCCTTGGACGCCGGCCGGCTCCGCGGGAGCGACGGGCCGGATGGCGGGCCCCATGGCCGCGGATGTGGAGCCGGCGGTGTCTTTCGCGGGCCCGGGAGGTGCGACCAGACCGGGTGGGTTCGTCGGGGCCCAGACGATGGGGGCGACCGGTTCGATCGAAGCGAGAGCGGGAGTTCCCGGAATGCTTACGCTCGGCAAGCCATCAAGGCTCGCGCCCGCCGTGCTTAGCACGGACTCCGTCTCTGAGAGCTGCTTGCGGGTGTTGTCGAGTTCCTGCTCCAACACCTGGAGGCGGCTCTCGACGGCGGACTTGTCCTGTGATTCAGTGATCATCTCGACTGCAAAGCGCTCGAGAGAGGCCGCCAAGCGTTCCAGCGCGGCCTGCATCTCACCCTGTAGGGCGATGAGGTCCACCACCGGCAGCAGTAGTTCCCGAGTCTTTTCCAGTGGATCGTTATCGGCGCCGGAAGAAGCAGGCGCTGTCGGCGGGGCCTCCGGCCAGGCGATTCCGGCGTCGCGCCGCCCTTTCCGGGTGCCTTCGCTGAGATCGGCGCCGGCTGCGCATTCGGTGCACAAGTGGACCAAGCTGCCGTCCGCGAACTCCTGGATAACGACTTCGTCCCCAAGCGCTATGCCGCATATCTCGCAACAGGCTGTCTGGGGGAAGATGTCTTCGCTAGAAGCCATGTTTCACGCCTCCTGCCCGGGCTGTTCCCAGCGGCTGGGAACGCAGGTGTTGTTTGTTGTGATGGCCGCCTCAGTATAGCAGCAGGGCCGCCGGGTACCCCGGCAGGACGGGGGCTCCCCAGTCGTTGCCGGGCATCTCCACGCCCGCCGGCGGGCGGGCGCGCTCGCGATGAAGGGGCCCCTTCCTGTAAGATTCGGGATGGGCGCTAGGAGGCTGCTGAACAACGAAGCCACGGCCACCAGGACACGCTGGCCAGCGCGATACTGCGTCCTCGGTCGCGCGAATAGCGCTGCCATTCGCGCTTCCTGCGTCCTTGTCTCGCGCGCGGCGATCGTGTCCTGACGGCGCAGCGTCGTTATCCAGCAGCCTGCTAAGACCGAAGGCGGGCGTCCCTAGCGGCCGCCGGGGCGGTCCGGAAGATGGACCGCGATGACGGCCAGGTCGTCGACGAGACGTCCTCCGGCGTGTTCAGTCGCGGTGGACACCAGCGTTTCGACCATCTGCTGCACATCTGCGCAGTTCAGGCTACCCAGCGTCTCCATTAGCCTCCGCTCACCGAACAAGTCAGCCCCCCGTCTCGCCTCGATCAAACCATCGGTGTAGAGAACCATTGTCTCGCCGGGCAGGAGATCGTACTCGGCCTCGCCGTAGTCGCTGCTCAGCGCTCCTAGCGGCATTCCATGGGGAGGCTCGAGGAAACGGGCGTTCTCCCCGCAGACGACGAGCGGTGGATGGCCTGCGGACGAGATGATGACCTTGCCGCGTGCGATATCCAGTATCGCCAAGAGCACGGTGACGAATTGTCCGGAAGGCGCCTGAGCCAGAAGGAGCTTGTTGGCCCTATTGAGGATGGAAGACGGTGAAGGGTCGAGCGAGGCCAGAGCCCTGAGGGTGGCACGCACCGTCTCCGTAAGCGAGGCCGCCTGCACTCCACTCCCGCAGACGTCGCCGACCGTGATGGCGACCCGCTCATCCTCGAGAACGAAAAGATCGTAGAAGTCCCCGCCTACCCGCTCCGCCTCGTGGGCCGGCCGATAGGCCAGACCGATCGCGAGCCCGGCAATAGTGATGACCGGCTTGAGCAGACTCAGCTGAAGCACCTCAGCGATCCGGTGCTCGTTGGCGTGCAACTCGGCGTTCTCGAGCGCCAGGGAGAGAGCGGGGGCGACCTTCTCGATGAAGTCCAGCTCCGCCTCACTGAACACAGCTTTGCAGTCACGGCGGCCGAAGCTGAGCGCACCGACCACGCTATCCCGAGTAGCGAGCGGCACATGCACGACCTGCGCGCACGGCATTCTCGAAGAGAGATGACCTCGCCTCTCTACCGCGGAAGCGCTCACGACCGCCCGCTGCCCGATGGCCAGAGCCGAAAACTGCCTGGCCTCTCCATCGGGGACGGCAGCGCCTGGGCTCGCCCACGACACGCCCGAGGAGAATCTCACGATCCACGAACCTTCCGCCGGAACCGCAAGCACGGCCTCGTCGCACCTGAGCGCACGGGCAGTCTCGGTCATGACCCGTTCCAGAAGCTCATCGTAGCCGACGGTCGAGATCATCGTGAGATTGATCTGGTCGAGAGCGTCGCTCAGAGCCTCGGTGCGCGCACGCTTGGTGATGTCGTCGATGGCCAGAAGAACACTCCCAGGTCCGCTGCTCCCGGAGTGGATGCGGCGGCCGGAAAGGAGCACCGTGCGCCGACCCAGCCGAGCAAGGTCGCGGTCAGCGACGAAATCTTGAAAGTCCACGCCCTCGACCAACACACGGCTCATCGCTTCACGAAGCTCGACGATATCCCACTGGCCTCCGCCTAATTCGTACAGACTCTGGCCCAGAATGTGGTGCGCGCTTGTCTTGAACATGTTGTAGAAAGGCGGGCTGGCCGAGACAACGCGAAAGTCGGGGTCGAGAATCAGGAGGGGCTCCCGCACGGTGTCGATAACCGCCAGAGCGTAGTCTCTCGCGCTCTTGAGCTCGATCTCGCGCAGATCGAGCGCGGCGTTGACTTCGGCGAGCTCCGTGTTCTTGGCCATCAGCTCCTCATTGAGCGTGGCGAGTTGGTCGTTGACCGCGTGCAGCTCGTCATTCACCGACCGCAGTTCCTCGTTGGCAGACTGCACTTCTTCCGAGGCCGTTTCCAGCTCCTCGTTGACGCTCTGAAGCTCTTCGTTGGTGGACTGCAGCTCCTCATTGGCCGAGCGGAGTTCTTCATTCGCCGATTCTTTGTCTTCGAGGACGGCTCGCGCGTACTCCCTCATTTCACCCAGTTCCCGCTCCAACTCCGCGCTTCGCCGAGACACGTCGGCGGCTGTCTCGGGCAGACCGGCGAGGCCCGCACTCGGTGCTTCCTTGGCCGAATGCGGCATGTCGTGAAAGAGCACTAGGAATGAGGGCTCGCCTGTCGGAGACTGCATCGGTATCACATCCAAACTCACGGCGGCCACACGACCGTCGCGAAGGATGCGAACCCCACTCCTATGAACGGCAGCAGCCCCGCCCTGCTTCGCCTCTCGCAGAGCGCCGCTCAGCTCGCCGGCCAATCCCTCGCGGGCCATACGCAGAAGGTCGAAGCTCACGCGGCCGGGCCCAGGTTCCAAATAAGGGCCGGTGCGACCGCGGAACCGCCGTATCTGCAGGTCGGCATCGACGATCACTCCCGCCGGGGCATAGCTGCCCAACACGATCCGGTCTGCCTCCATGGACGGATCGAAATCCACCAGCGGAGAGACGGGGTTAGGCGTGGTGCCCCCTTCGCTCGTCGGGTGGAGTAGGGCGGGCGGTATGACGGCGAGGCCTCCCGAGCGCGCCACGTAGATCTTGCTCTTCTTGTCTACCAGAGAGAACAGATCGGTGAATCCACCGACCGATTCGGACTCCCCGAGCATGAGAAAGCCCCCGGGGCGAAGTGCGAAGTGCAAGAGGGGCATCACTCTGCGTTGTAGGAGAGGGCCCAGGTATATGAGGACGTTTCTGAGACTTATGAGGTCGAGCCTGGAAAAGGGCGGGTCTCGGGTGAGATCGTGCTTCGCGAACACGCACATCTCCCGGATGCTCTTGACTACTTGGTACCCCGTGTCGACGCGAGAGAAGAATCGTTCGAGCCGTTCTGGAGAGACGTCAGAAATGATGCTCTCCGGGTAGAGCGCTTTCCTGGCCTTGTCGATCACCTGCTGGTTGATGTCGCTCGCGAATATCTGGAGCGACGTCTCTTCCGCACGGTTCGCGCCCTGGAACTCGACCCAGGCCATGGCCAGAGAATAGGCTTCTTCGCCGCTCGCGCAGCCCGGGACCCAGAACCTCAGCTGGCCGCCCGCCTGAGCTTCGGCGATCTGAGGGAAGACGTTCTTCTTGAGCGTCTCGAACACCTCGGGCTGCCGGAAGAAGCTGGTGACGCGGATGAGAAGATCCTGGTAGAGAGCCTCAACCTCGGCCGGGTCGCTCCGGAGGAGTCCCAAGTAGCTCTCGAGATCCTCTATGTGTTGCATCGCCATGCGTCGGCTGATCCGGCGCATCACCGTGCTCTGCTTGTAGTGGGTGAAATCGGCCCTGGTGGCCGCTCGAACGAGGTTCAACAAGTCGGCCAGGATGGGGTCGTCTGCGGGCTGAGCCGGAGCGCGCTGCTGTTCGCCCGGAACCGGAGAGAAATCGGGATACCCGGCGATGACCGATAGTTGTCGTGCGAGCAATGGGATAGGGAGGACGAAATCGACCGCGCCGGTGGCGATCGCACTCTCAGGCATGCCACGGTACTTCGCAGTACTCGGGTCCTGAGCCAGGGTGGCGCCGCCTTCTCGTCTTACGGCCTGGACGCCCAGCGCACCGTCGGAGGCCGTGCCGGAAAGGACCACGGCAACAGCTTGGGTCCCGAGATCGCGCGCGAGAGAATCGAAGAAGGAATCGACGGGAAGATGGTGCCCTGAGGACGGACGGGAGCTGAGTTTGAGAACGCCTTGCTCTAACGTCACGTCCTCCGCCGCGGGCGCGACGTAGACGGTGTTGGGGGCCACCAGAAGATCGTCGGCGGCTTCGATCACGGTCATGGCCGTCTTCGAGGAGAGAAGCTCGGGAAGCAGGCTCGCATGGCTTGGGTCAAGGTGCTGCACCAGGACGAACGCCATGCCTGTGTCCGGCGGGAGATGCCGCAGAAGCTCGACAAATGCCTCCAGACCCCCAGCTGAGGCGCCGACGCCGACGACAGGGAAGGCGGGAACGACCGGGTCCGGGATTCTGGGAGTACTGCCCCCGCCGACGGGACCTCTGTGGAATGCTGGCTTGGTGCTCACGGCCCCCGCAATCATCTCGGGCTGAAGAAGCGAGGTTTCGCCCCAACAACGCCAAGGTAGCATCATCTGGAGTAATTACGCCAGTCGGGGCCCCAGGGAGAGAGGCATATGCCATGAATACCGATAGCCAGCAGGACCGCACTGTCTTGCAGGGCTTCGCGCGCAAAGCGATGCTTGCACGAGGACTGCTCCCTGACTTCTCAGCCGTGGAGTTGGCCGAGATTGGCGAAATCCGGTCGGCAGCAACGATGACGGGCGAGTCGGCGCGTGACCTCAGGGACCTCTTGTGGGCTTCTATCGACAACGATGACTCGCTGGACCTGGATCAGCTTACTGTCGCCGAGGCAATGCCCGGTGACACGGTCAGGGTTCTGGTTGCGGTGGCCGACGTGGACGCGCTCGTCAAAGATGGATCGGCCGTTGAAGAGCATGCTCGCCACAACACGACCTCGGTCTACACCGCGGCGCAGATGTTCCCGATGCTCCCCGAGGATCTCTCCACCAACCTCACATCCCTGAATCTGAGCGAAGAACGGCTCTCCATCGTCATTGAGATGGTCGTGGCCGCGGACGGTTCGCTCGGGGATTCGGACGTATACCCTGCGCGTGTCCGCAATCAAGCGAAGCTCGCCTATGACAGCGTTGCCGCATGGCTGGAGGGGAGTGGCGTCGCTCCCGACGCGATTGCTGCCGTGGATGGACTGGCCGAGAATCTACGGCTGCAGGACCGTGTCGCGCAGAGTATGAAGAATCTCCGCCACGTTCACGGGGCTCTCAGTCTGGAGACCATAGAGGCTCGGCCGATCTTCGAGGGCGACACGCTCACCGGTCTGAGGGAAGAAAAGCCCAATCGCGCCAAGGATCTCATCGAGGACTTCATGATCGCGGCCAACGGCGTGACCGCCCGGTATCTCTCGTCAAGAGGTCTCCCCTCCATCCGCCGGGTGGTCCGCACCCCAGAACGATGGGACCGCATCGTAGAGATAGCAGCGGAGCACGACTTCACGCTACCGGCCGAAGCGGACTCACAAGCACTGGAGGAGTTCCTCACCAAGGAGAAGGCCGCCGACCCGCTTCGCTTCCCCGATCTGTCTCTCGCCGTGATCAAGCTTCTGGGCGCGGGTGAATACACCGCGGAACTTCCGGGGGAGGCGGCGCCGGGGCATTTCGGCCTCGCGGTCAAGGACTACGCCCATTCCACCGCCCCCAACCGGCGGTACACCGATCTGTTGACCCAGCGCTTGCTGAAGGCCGCTATTGAACAGAGGCCTTCACCATACAGCGGGGACCAACTGGTCGTTCTGGCGACTCATTGCTCGAAAGAAGAGAACGTCGCCAACAAAGTCGAGCGGCAGATCGCCAAATCGGCGGCAGCGCTTCTCCTGCAATCGAGGATCGGGGAGCAGTTCGATGCCATCGTCACCGGTGCGGCTCCGAAAGGGACCTGGGTGCGGCTCCTCACGGTGCCGATCGACGGGAAACTGGCCCAGGGGTTCGAGGGCGTCGACGTCGGCGACCGGGTCCGCGTACAACTGATATCCGTTGATGTGGGGCTGGGATTCATCGATTTTGAGAGGGTGACCTGACCCTCTCGAGGCTTCACCCGCGGGCGATATTGATGGCACGGGCAACCAGCATGGCGGCGATGACGAAGGAGAGCATGCTCTCGATGCCCATGACGAGCTTGGCCAGCTTGGAGTACGGCATGGCGTCGGTGGGCGAGAACGCGGTCGCGCTGGTGAGCGACACGAACAGGTAGTCCGGGAAGGTCGGTTTCCAGTCGGGCGGGGCGAGTCCCTGCTGGTCTTGTTGTTGCTGAGGGAATACCAGGTCGGGGTAGTCTCGATATCCGTCGGCGCGAGCCTCGGGCCCGCCGCCGTCGAGTTCCCAGTAGATGAGGGCGAAGACGGCAACGTTGACGATCCAGAGCGCGACCCCGGCGAGCAAAAGGCCCGCTGGGCCAAGCTTCGATCCCACGAAGACCCCGCGCACGAGCAGAACAACGCTGAGCATGTTGGCGATGACAAGCACGGCTATGACGCTGAGAGAGAGCACCCTCAAAGCTCGGCTCGGCTCGGTCCGAGAGGGTATGTAGACCGCCACCGAAGCCAGCAGGAGGACCCCGGCGATGGTCGGATACAGCCACACCGGTCGCAGGGAAAGGCTGGCGGCCACCCAGGTTTGGCCGGCGATGATAATGAGCGCGGCTCCAAAGGCGGCCCAACGCGATTCGGGCTTGGTGGGGCGTTGCCACGATGGCACGAAGTCGCCGCCTGACATGGCTCCGCGGGGAACACACGGATGTGCACCTGTGACGACGTACGAGCCCACCGATAGACTGAGCATAGGTATTCGGGCCCTTTGTGGAATAGCATGGCTTCGGTGCCCTCGATCTCAGGAGGTCTACGTGATGGACATGGAACAGCCACTTCTCGCCTTCGGGCCGTTCGGCGTCTCGGTGTGCGACGGGCCCTACCGCGTCTTCAAGTGGCAGTGGCAGAACGTCTTTGTCATCGAGCTCACCGATCGGTGCCTTCGAGGGAACCGAAGGACTCGCTTTGGTCTCGGCGGGAGTCGAGGGAGAGGCTCCTCTTTCGAGATACCCTACGCCGCCATCATGTCGGTGAAGCTTCTCGCACATCCTGCGCGTCTCGGCCTGATGCAGGTGCTCGACGTCATCTACCGTGACGATCGAGGGGCAGTCCGCGAGAAATCCATCGCTGCGTACAATCAACCCGCCACGAGCGCGTTTTCCATACTTCAGCGTTACGCGCCTCGATGACCAACGTGCCGTAGCAAGACACCAGCCCCTGCTCGCCAGATCGGGGGACGGCCGGCTCTACGCGTCCTTCGCCGGCTCGACGGAAATGTGAGGCAGACGGCGGTCGACCAGGCGGGGCAGATGCCAGTTGGCCCTCCCGAATAGATGCATCAGAGAGGGCACCAGGAAGGTACGCAACACGAAGGCGTCGAGAAACACCGCGGTCGCCAAGCCGACGCCGAATTCGGCAATGACGCGCTGGCCACCGAAGATGAACGCCCCAAACACGCAGATCATGATGGCCGCGGCCGCCGTGATGACGCGCCCCGTGGCCGCCTGCCCCGTGATGACGGCGCGGCGGTTGTCGCGCGTGAGCACCCACTCCTCGTGCATGCGGCTGACCAAAAACACCTGATAGTCCATGGACAGGCCGAACAGCACGGCCAGCATCAGCACAGGCAGGAAGACCTCTACGGGCCCCGCTCGGCCTAGCCCCAGGCGGTCGGATCCCCAACCCCATTGGAAGAAAGCCACTACCACGCCAAAGCTGGCCGCGGCGGCCAGAAGGTTCATGATCGCCGACGTCGCCGGGACCACCAGACTGCGAAAGGCCACGAATAGAAGCAGGAAACCGAGAGCGACGATGACGCCGATGAACAAGGGCAGTTTCGCGGTGACCACGGCGGCGAAGTCGTCCACCACCGCTGTGGCGCCGCCCACCAGTACGTGGAGACTGGTCCCGTTTTCGGCCGCCGGAATCACTTCGCTCCGCAGATGGGCGATCAATCCGCTGGTTCTCGCGTCCTGCGGCGAAGTGGTGGGGATGACCTCGACAACGGCCACCTTGGCGTCCGGCTGCGATGGGAAGGGAACGNNACCAGCAGCAGCGGACCGTTGGAGCCCGGACCGAAGCCCTGGGTCAGCAGGTCGTAGGCTTTGCGCGTGGTCGAGGAGGCGGGGTCGTTCCCCGCGTCGGAGAGACCCAAACGGAGTGATGCGAACGGGCTGGCGAGCACAAGCATGATGACGCACGCTGCCAGCGCGAGGATGCCGGGGCGGCGGGACACGAAGCCACCCAAACGAGCCCAGAACCCCTCGACGTGGGCCTCCCGCGGCCCGCTCTCAGCAAGGCACTGGCGCTCCCGCCGGCTGAGTACGCGCTCGCCCATGAAGCCGAGAAGCGCGGGCAGCAGCGTGATGGCCGTCACCATGGTGAGCGCAACGGCAAACACCGACGCATATGCCAGGCCGTCCAGCATCTTCAGGCCAACGAGCAGCAGGCCGAGCAGGGCGATGNNGGGCATTCCCGCCTTCAGCCCGTGCCGGTACCTGGTGACGATGAAGAGCGCGTAGTCGATGCCCACACCAAGCCCGACCACGATCGCCATGGTCGGCGCGACTGAATGAATGGCTACGACGTGGGAGAGCAGATCGATGCCGAAGATGGTCAATCCGAGCGCCACCCCCGCCGTGAGTAGCGGAAGCAGCATCCCGAAGAGCGATCCAAAAGCGATGAGGATGATCACAGCCGCGGCGACGAGACCGATAGCCGCGCTGCTCGAGAGAGAAACGTGGCTCGCTTCCTGGGCGGCTTCGCCACCCATCTCTACCTGCAGACCTGTACCGGAAGCCGCCTTGACGAGACCAATCACATGAAGCACGTCCTGTTTGGAAAGGGACGAGCCCGAACCCGCGAACATCACGGTGGCATAGGCGGTCTTGCCGTCCTGGCTGACCTGCATGCCGCCGGCGGCGTCATACGGGCTGGTCACCGAAGCCACCGACGACGCGGCGGCGACCTTCCGCAGCAGTGATTCCATCTGCGCCTTCACCGCCGGATCGTTCACCGACCCGTCTGTGGTACGCCAGACGATGGTGCCCGACTCCCCGGCTTGTTGGGGAAGGGCCGCGCTGAGGAGTCCGAGAGCACGCGACGACTCCGTCCCGGAGAGGCCGATCGAGTTTGAGAAGGAGCTCCCGACAGCCTTCTCGACGCCAACGACCGAGAAGAGCACCACCAACCAAGCGGCTACAACGATAACGCGGTGCCTGTAGCACCAACGGGCAAGACGGGCCACGACTATCTCCTCACAGGATGAAGCTTGATCCAACTGCGAGACAGCACAGCACCGTTCCGCAAGGGCGCATGCTAACACAGTGACCTGAGAGCGGCCTTGCGCCCGGACTTACCTGCAATGCGATGCTTCTCGCCGGCTACGAAACCGTAACCGCCCGATAACCCCGGCACATTCTCGGGGAGGCACACTCCTTTCATCGGCTGTCGCCCCGGAAAGGGTGAGCCGAGGAACTGCAAACTTTGAGAGGAGAAATCGTGTTGAAGAAGTCACTCAAGATGAAGTGGCTGGTCCCGGTGGCGGCACTCGTCCTCACCGTTTCCATCGGCTCGGCAGCCTTCGCCGCGGCAGGGGCGTCCAGCACCGACACCACCGCGGCCGCGACATCGACGGCCGTCACCACCACGGCGACCTCAAGCGCCTCGACAAGCACCGACGTCACCACAGGCACTGACGCCACTAGCGGCACTGACGCCGGTACGTCGTCCCCGGCTGCCGCGGGCGCGACCAAGAGCGACCCGTGGGGCCACCAGCGGAGCGATGAGACGCTTCTCACCGGCGACGCTCTCGCCAAGGTGACAGCCGTCGCGCAGCAGCAGGCCGGCAGCGACGCGAAGATCGTGCGGGTCGAGACCGACTCCGACGCGAGCCAGAGCGGCCACGCGGCGTACGAAGCCCACGCGGTGAAGGCCGACGGAACGGCCGAGACCATATATGTCGACAAGTCCTTCAATTATGTGAGCACCGAGGCCCAGCCGGCCGACGGCCATGGCTGCCGCGGCGGGAATAACGACGGCGATAGTGACGACGCGGGCTCCACTACTTCCACCTCTGCCAGTACGACTACCAACTAGGACTACCGTCCTCACAGCAGTTGGTCGTGCTCCTGGCCGGGCCCACGTGGGCCCGGCC
>PMIZ01000366.1 GCA_003157225.1 Actinomycetota bacterium
GAGAAGCGCTACCTCAAGCGCACCCCGGAAGGCAAGCCCCTCGAGGCGCCGGCCGATATGTTTGCGCGGGTCGCCGAGAACATCGCCCAGGCCGATCGCTTCTACCATCCGGACGAACCGGTCGACGCTACCATCGCCGAATTCTTCGCCGTCATGGCCCGGCTGGAGTTTCTCCCCAACACCCCCACTCTCATGAATGCCGGACGAGAACTGCAGCAGTTGTCCGCATGCTTCGTGCTCCCGGTCGAAGACAGCATGGAGTCCATTTTCGGCGCTATCCGCGACGCCGCCCTTGTCCATCAATCGGGGGGCGGCACCGGGTTCAGCTTCACCCGTCTGCGGCCCAAGAACGATCTGGTGCGCTCGACCATGGGTGTCGCCAGCGGGCCTGTCTCGTTCATGCGCGTGTTCGACATGGCGACGGAGACCATTAAGCAGGGCGGCACGCGCAGGGGCGCCAACATGGGCATCCTTCGGGTCGATCATCCCGACATCGTGGAGTTTGTCCGCGCCAAGGAAGACGAGCACATCCTCAACAACTTCAACATCTCGGTGGGGGTCACCGAGGAGTTCATGGCGGCTGTGCTCACGGGCGGTGACTACGCTCTTCGTAACCCGCGCGATCACCACGAGGTGGGCAAGCTGAACGCCAAGGAGATCTTCGATCTCATCGTCAGCCTCGCTTGGAAGAACGGCGAGCCGGGCATCGTGTTCCTCGACCGGCTGAACCGGGACAACCCGACGCCGGCGCTTGGTGAGATCGAATCCACCAACCCTTGCGGAGAGCAGCCTTTACTTCCCTATGAGAGCTGCAACCTCGGCTCGATCAACCTGACCATAATGATCAAGGACGGAGAGGTCGATTGGGAGCGGCTACGCCGGGTTACCCGCACGGCAGTCCACTTCCTTGACAACGTCATCGATATGAACCGCTACCCGCTCCCCGAGATCGGGGAGATGACGAGGAGCAACCGCAAGATCGGCCTTGGCGTCATGGGCTGGTCGGACATGCTGGTTGAGCTGGGCATCGCCTATGACTCCGACGAAGCCATCGGTCTCGCCCACGATCTCATGGGATTCATCGAGGAGGAGGCGGTCAAGGCTTCGGAGGACCTGGCCGTGGAGCGGGGCGTCTTCCCCAATTGGGAAGAGAGCATCTGGAAAGACAGGGGACGGAGGGTGCGCAATGCCACCCTCACCACCATAGCGCCCACCGGAACCATCTCCATCGTCGCCGGCTGCTCGAGCGGGGTGGAGCCTATCTTCGCCCTGGCCTTCATCCGCAACGTCATGGACAACACCGAGCTTGCCGAAGCGCATCCGGCGTTGGAGCGCGTGCTCAAGGAGCGAGGCCTCTACTCCGAGGGGCTGATGAAGGACATAGCGGCGACGGGCGGGCTACACAACGCGGAGGTGCCGGAGGATCTCAAGCGCGTGTTTGCCACCGCGCACGACGTCACTCCCGAGTGGCATATCCGCATGCAAGCCGCCTTCCAGGATCACGTGGACAACGCTGTATCGAAAACGGTCAACTTCCCTAACTCGGCCAAGCCTGAAGATGTGGAGCGCGTATACCTGCTCGCGTATGAGCTTGGTGTGAAAGGCGTGACCATCTATCGAGATGGCTCGCGGCAGGAGCAGGTGCTGAATATAGGCGAGGTGAAGCGCAGGGGCGCGGAAGCCGGCCAGTCGGTGCAGATGGAGCTCGGTCCACAGGGTACGGCAGTGATGCCCGTGCGACCCAGCCGGTCGCCTGTCCTGCGTGGGGAGACTCGTGAGAAAGTCACCGGCTGCGGGAGTCTCTATGTGACCGTCAACGAGGACGACTACGGACCACGCGAGATCTTCGCCAACATGGGCAAGGCGGGTGGCTGCGCCTCGGCCTCCACCGAGGCCATCGGCAGGTTGATCTCCTTGGCCTTCCGCTACGGAGCGCCGCCGGACAAGATCGTCAAGCAACTACGCGGCATCCGCTGCCATGTGCCACTCGGTTTTGGCCCCAACCAGATCCTCTCCTGCCCGGATGCCATCGGGAGGGCCTTGGCCGACAAGTACAACCTCAGCAACGGCGACCACGGCAAGGTGGTCGGCCAGCTGGAGATGCCCATCGCATATGCGCAGGGCGCCTGCCCTGACTGCGGCGGAGCCATCGAGCACGAAGGTGGGTGCATGGTCTGCCGGGCCTGCGGCTACTCGAAGTGCTCGTAGCGCCGAGACCGGCGGTTGGCGATCTTCATGGACATCGAGCTGGTCTCCATTCAGGAGGCCGAACTGCCCGACGCGTTCTGCGTGGCGTTCGACGTCATCTACGCGGGTGAGACTTGGTGCCGTTCGCTCGTCTCTGTGGGCGCCGACGTAGCCGCGTCGCTGGAGCGGGAGGAACGGGCCGTGGTACGGGCGGCCCGGGACGCGCTTCTGGAGCTACTGGCGGTTGAGGCTGCTCCGGTCTCGTTCCACCTGCGCCTCACCGGGGAGCGCTGCATGGTCTTGGCGCGAGGGCGCCCGGGATCTTAGCGGGCGCTACTGCCCCGCGATCCACTCGTCCGTCCAGGCCGGCCGAGGGGGAGCCTGGCTGGAATCGAGAGCATTCACCCACTCTTCGTCGGTCATCCGCTGGGCCAGAGGAACCGTGAACTCGTAGTAGGCGTAGGAAGCGCCGCAGAAGATCTGTAGCTTGCCATCCCTCACGAACGCGACATAGAGCACTAGCGGATAGCCGGTCGCCTCTTCCAGCGCCGCGTTGTCCAGGAAGTTCGTGTGCACGTCGGCAACGAGCGGACTCTTCTCCGGGCTGGGGGAGAAGGTCGTCCCCTGGTCGGACGAGTCGTTGAACTGCCCCAGCCATTCGAGGTTCTTACCGTACCCCGCAATGGCGGCGATCTCGTCCGCGGTCAATTGGTCGCCCGACAGCTCCTTCTGAGCGATGGACGCCAGGGTCTGCGCCAGTTGGATCATCGCGTCGAGCTTGTTGCTGGCTTCCGAGTCGGTCAGGTTGTACTTGCTCAGCCCGTCGCGGAGCGTGGAGGCTAGTTGGGCTATCTTGGCGTAGAAGGCCGGGTAGGGCTCCACGTAGCCCACGGACTGTGGCTCCTCGCCCCCGTCACCCTCGGCTGCCCCGGACTGCTTGGCGTAGAGAATGGTGTCATGGCGCAACTCCGTCCAACTTCCCAGGGCTGTGTTGAGGCTCTTGCGCGCCCACACACGCGACTTCATGAAGTCCGGCGCCCCGTCGGCCGGCATAGCCATCACCTGCTGCAGCGATTCCAGCCAGCCGGTGTAGAGGTTGGCCGGCCAGAGATCCGGTGTCTTGGCGACGAACTCCTCGTTCACCTTCTTGATCTGGCTCTCCCACTTGTCGAACTGGTCCTGGCCAAAATCATCCTTCTCGATCTTGTAGGCCTGGCTGGAGCCCAACACCGTCATCACGTCCAGGCCCATAGGGAAGCCCCGTTTGTTGTCGGTAGTACCGACCGCGGGCCAAACGAGCTCCTGGAAGGCATACGAGTCGGGGATGTAGCGCTGCCCCATCACCCGGAAGCTGCGCTCGTTCTCTGCCCGCTGCTGGGTGCTGCCGGTGATGGGATCTGGGGATGTCAGTATCTTGGGAGCCGGAAGCTTGTTGAGTTCCTCACGGACCGCGGCGATCTTGGCCTGGTCGGCCAGTTGATCGGGAGCCGGCTGTGCGGTGCCGAACACCTTGGTGAGGACGGTGTCCATGTCGTCTACGGTCAGATCGTCGGCCCGGCCCACCAGGAAACTGGTGGGCTCGTAGATGGCCGCCCAGGCGTCCCTGGTTGTGCCGGTGAGTGAGGAGGCGACGAGGATGGCCCGCCGGGTCAGACTGATAGCAAGCTCCTCAGGGATATCCGGGCGTTCGTTGATGAAGAAGCCGGTGTGGCCGTACCACATCATCGCTTTGAAATACCGTTTGAGCGTCTCGCTCCGGGTGTAGTGGCCCCGGGGCTTGTACTGGCTGTAGTCCTCGAGGTACCCGAGGATGGGGGAGATAGAGGGGCCTTCCGCGGCCTCGATGAGGGCTACCTCAGCGTCCACCTCGGAAGCGACTGCGTCCGGGGCAGTGCTGGCTCCCTTGAGCAGGGTGCCCCCTACGGAGAAGAAGGCCATGTTGAGGCGGGCGGCCTCCTTGATGGCGGGGTCGGTGGCAGTGTTCCACTGGTCGGAGGCGGATGCGTAGAGGGCCTCGGTCATCTTGATGGCCTGCTGGTACAAGGAGGCCTCCTCCATGCGCTGAAGCAGCGTGTCGAAAAGGCCGTGGTAGGCATTGAGCATGGAGTCGGTGGTGACAAGAACGGGCAAGCCCTGATAACGGGCGGTTTCGTAGATCTGCCAGAACTTCCAGTACCCATCATCTGTCGACGGGATGGTGGCTACGAAGCTCTGCCGGGCAAGTATCTGCTTCTGTGCCTCGGTGAGCGTGACCTCACCGAGATTGGTGATCGCCGCCAGGTCGACGGGCTGCGAGGGGAGGTAGGCCGGCTCGACGTACGGGCCGGCGAGAGATCCGCCCGCGAGTGTGCTTCCGGTCGCGCTGCTCGACGTGGTAGACACGCTCGATGGCGTCACCGAAGGGCTGGTGGTGGAAGTGACCGCCTGCTTGTTGCTACAGCCCGTCAATGCCGTACCGGTGACAAGGAAGATCGTTAGGACAGTGAGCAACTTGATGGTGAAAGCACGATTCATGGCACCCCTCCCGCTAGACTCGCCTCGCTCTGCGGCGTCGGTGAAGACGCCCTCTACCATGTTT
Source organism: Actinomycetota bacterium (assembly GCA_003157225.1). The sequence goes on from PMIZ01000366.1 coordinate 4,766, forward strand.
GCTGCCACCATGTCACACGTCAACAACGAGCTTGTAACGGTTGTGTCACGAACCGGTGGGTCTCCCGGCGCTGGTGGCGGGGCTAGTCGGAGCCTACGGCGGTGAAGCCGAAGCCGTTCCAACGGTAGAGGACGGTGCGCTTCGCGGTCTGACCGGGCGCCGGCTCCAGGGTAAGCAGGATGGCGTCACCGCCCGGTGCGCTCGTTGTCTGGTCGCCCTCGTTGACGCGGGTGTTGAGGCTGACGATCTCGAAAGTGAGCGGCCGCGGTGTCAGCTCGCTGGTGACCAGCCGCTCACGGTACTTGCCGCCGAAGTAGGCGAAGAGCCCGATATGGCGACCCTCTTGGTCGTCGAGCAGGGTCACGACTTCGGGGAGACCATCGTGGTCAGTGTCGCCCAGGGAAGCCGTGACCACGTGCCACTTGTTACGACTGTGGTACACGACCTTGCCGTCGGTGATAGTGAGAGAACCCCCGGCTCGGTCGACGAAAATGCGCTCCGGCGAGGCATCGCCGTCGAGGTCGGCAAGGTAGGTGATACCGGGTGAGAGGCGATCGTGCAACGTAGCCGCGACGGGCTGAGCACGGGAGCAACCGCTGAGCAGGACGACGGTGATCGCCAGAAGGCCGGCGAGGGCGGAAACGGCGAGAATCCGCGTCCTCATGGGTTGACCCGGCCCGAGGCTGGTCGCGAGGCCCCGCGCGCGCCGGCGGGGCATCTCCCCGCTACGCTGCCTTCTGCCGGTTGCGGTAGTCTTCGATGGCGGCTTGGAGCCCATCCGCGGCCAGGTTGGAGCAGTGCATCTTGGCCGGCGGCAGGCCGCCAAGGGCTTCGGCTACCGCTTTGTTGGAGATCTCCATGGCGTCGTCGAGCTTCTTGCCCTTGGCCATCTCGGTGACCATGCTCGAGGTGGCGACAGCCGCGCCGCAGCCCAGGGTCTGGAACTTGATGTCCTGGAGGACGTCGTCCTTGACCTTGATGGTGATGCGCATCATGTCGCCGCACTGGGGGTTGCCCACCTCGCCTACGCCGTCGGCGTCCTCGATGACACCCATGTTCCGCGGGTTGCGGAAGTGCTCCATGACAAGCTCTGAGTACATATCAGTTCCTTTGCTTACACGCGCAGTTGGCGCACCAGATGGGGGACATCTCGCGGAGCCGGGCCACGATGGGCGGAAATACCTTGATGAAGAAGTCGATGTTCTCCTCGGTGGTGCTGCGTCCGAGGGTGACCCGGAGCGAGCCGTGAGCCAGTTCGGCCGGGATGCCCAGTGCGAGCAGCACATGGCTGGGTTCGAGCGACCCGGTAGTACAGGCCGAGCCCGATGAGACGCATATGCCCTCCATGTCCAGCATGAGGATCATGGATTCGCCTTCGATGCCGTCAAGCCTCACATTCAGATTGTTGGGCAACCTGTGGGCCATGTCGCCGTTTAGGTAGATAGCCTCGATGTTGGCGCTGAGGCCCTCCCACAGGCGGTTGCGCAGCGCGGCCTCGCGAACGGCGTCTTCGGCCATGCGTGCCCTCGCGAGCTCGAAGGCCTTGGCCATGCCGACTATCCCGGGGACGTTGGTCGTGCCTGCCCGCCGGCCTCTCTCCTGGCCACCGCCGTGGAGGAGCGGGCTGACGCGAGTGCGTTTGCGCAGATACATGAGGCCTACACCTTTGGGCCCGTATAGCTTGTGCGCGCTCACCGAGAGCATGTCGACACCAAGCTCGTTCACGTCGAGCGGGAGCTTGCCCGCGCTCTGAACCGCGTCCGTATGGAAGAGGACCCCGGCCTCGCGGGTGATCTTCCCGATCTCCGCGATGGGCTCGACGGTACCTACTTCGTTGTTGGCGTGCATGATGGAGACGAGAATGGTGTCGGGCCGGATGGCCTTGCGGACGTCATCCGGGTCCACGAGCCCGTCGCTGTTCACCGGCACTCGGGTGATCTCGTAGCCGTGCTTCTCGAGGTATTCCATGCTCTCGAGCACCGCGTGGTGCTCAAGGGTGGAAGTGATGAGGTGGCGCCCCTTCTGTTGCTGGGCCTCGGCGGTGCCGAGTATGGCCCAGTCGTCGGACTCAGTGCCTCCGCTGGTGAAATAGATCTCCTCGGCGTCAGCCCCGAGCGTCTGGGCGATGAACTCCCGTGCCTCCTGGACAGCACTCGCGGCGGTGAGGCCCAGGCTGTAGACCGTCGATGGATTGCCAAATTGCTCGGTGTGCCAGGGAGCCATGGCTGCCACCACTTCGGGATCGGCCGGGGTTGTGGAAGCGTGGTCCAGGTAGATGACGTCGGGCATCAGTCACCCTCTTCAGATGGTTTCCGTATTCGGATCTTCTCCGTCTGGGAGGCTCAAACACACCGCCCAATCGGGGCACATGTACTCACAGAGCCGGCATGAAGTGCAGGCTTCGGGCTTGGCGAGCACAGGCGTGCCGTCGTCAAGAACGGCGATCGCCTCCTCGGGACAGAAATGGCTGCAGATCCCACATCGCTTGCAGCGACTCAGCATAAAGACCGGCAGCTTCTTGACAGTGGCTTCTTTTGTGGTCACGGGGTTCATTGTATCTCACCCAAACGAGCTGCTAGCAGGCCCCTGGGCGTCTCGACGGCGACACGCCGTACCAGGCGAGCCCGGTCCTGACCCAGCCCTGCCGTTTGCGGAGCCTTGCATTCATGGCATGACGCAGGGCTTCGGCCTGTTCGAAGTCGCTCGGGCCGGCCCTTCGGCCGCCGAAGAGGACCGCGTCGGCCCGGTCGACGAAAGCGGGATCGGGTTCAATGCCAAGACGCGGCTCGGCTCTTTGCAGGACCTCTTCGAGTGTCTGGGCCGCAGTCACGGGTGAGCCCTGCTCGCGGAGGTTCCGCCTCAGCAGGCTCAGGGAAGCCTGGAGCCGCCTGTCCCAGGGGCCGCGATGCAGGAACCTGTGGCGCCACAGCGCACGCAGCAGAGGCCAGCCTGCCAACAGCGCGACCAGCCCCGTCACCCACGGAAACCAGGTGGCGCGGCTCAGCCAGCTGCGGCCGCCAGTGTCGGTGCTGCCGGCCGGAGTGCCCTGGTTCGGGCGGGGGAGGGTAGGTGTCGGGGTGCCGCCCGTCCCGGTTCCCGAAGGAGTGGAAGCCTGGAAGGGGTTGATGAATCCCGGGGAGGTGGAGGAGCCGCCGGGGTTGGGAATACTCCTTCCGGGCGTCGGGTCGAAAGCCACCCACCCCACCGTGGGGAAGTAGACCTCGACCCAGGCNNGCCGGGGAAGTAGACCTCGACCCAGGCGTGGGCGTTGTTGCTGCTCACAAGATAGACGCCCTCGCTCTCCTCCTTTCCTGAGGTGAACCCCACCGCAACCCGGGAGGGGATGCCGTTGAAACGGAGCAAGAGCGCCATGGCCCCAGCGAAGTGCTGGCAGTAGCCCGTTCTGGTGTCGAAGAGGAAAGCCGCGTAGGGCGACGAGTACCGACTGGCAGGCGGCGACAGCGAATAGGAATAGGACTGCCTTAGGTACTCCTCGATTCGCAGGGTGATCTGATAGGGGTCGGTCGCGTCGCCGACGATGCGCTGATCTAGCGAGTAGAGCTCCACCCATTCCGAGCCGCCGGGTGCGCTATCGGGGACCGTGCTGCGCCAGGTGGCCTCCTTGTCGGGGCCGGCGAGGTCGGCGATGCGGGGGAACGGAAACGTGAGATAGGCGGCGACGTTGTCGGGGTAGTCGGTTCCGAGCCCAACGAGAGCCTTGGGATCGAGGTCGGGGATGATCGCAGTTAGCGAGTAGTGCCCGGCGGGACCAAGAGCGGAACTGATGCGCAAGGAGCGCATCTCGTTCATGCGAGGAGAGATCTCCCGATCCACGTTGATCGACAGGGGGTCCCCACCGAGGAAGAGGTAGTTGGTGGATGCGGACTGCATGGAGAAGTCCTCAGTGACGGTGTGGCCCGCGACTGTCAGGTCGCCGGAGGGGACGTCGTAGACGTACTGCCCGCCCGCCGACCGACCGGGTATGCGTACGAGAAAGGCCTGCGACGTGGTCCAGGCAGAGCCCGTGAAGTTGTCCAAGGCATTCGCCCTCCAATAGGAGGGATAGGCCGACTTCACCCGCAAGACAGCGACGTTGTGACCCGGGTCGAGTAGCTTGGGATAGTTCTGCAGCCAGTTGAACGTATACACCGACCGGTTGATGCCCAGGCCCCAGTCCTGCCAGCTCCACCAAGGGGCAGCCGCCGCCGAAGGCGCGGCGGAAAGGAAGAGCAAAGCGAGCGCGCCCCCGACGGCGCCGACCGCGACACCCGCGAAGGCACTGCGCAACTTCCAGCCCGAGCGGTGAATGCCGCGCGACAGCACCAAGAGGCAGGCCGCCAAGACTAGGAAAGTGAACGCCAACGCGAGGTCACGAGGTGAGCCGTCCACGGTCAAGCCGAACCCAAGGAGGGCGAGGATGAGCACGATCCCCGGAAGGGGTCTGCGTAGGCCAAGCGAGACGAACGCCGCCGCGCCCGTGAGCCAATAGACGATGAAGGCGAGCAGGAGGGTGAGCTCAGGTGAATCGAAGAGGGCCAATGGGAACGGGGTGCTCCGGTATAGAAGCGCTCCTCGGTATAGCTGCTCCGCATAGTAGTGGTACTGGGCACTCGCCCCGTTCACTGTGCCGGGAAGGGGCGTGACCGTTCGAATCAGCACATAGCAGGCGAGCGGCAGGAGCACGAGGGTGACCGGCCACAGTCTCCGATGGACGAGTCCGGGGGCCGCGCAGAAGACGGCTAGAAAGACAGCGCGCGTGAGGACGGTGGCCATGGAAGGCTGGACCACCCGGTTGAATGCCAGCGCGCCGACCAGCGCCAAGCCAAGGAAGCAGATGAAGTAGAGGATGCGGGGTAGAGCCTTCACGCGTTCCTCACTGGGTAGCGGTCCCGGTTGCTCGACGCTGCTGCAACAGCGAGAGGTTCTGCAACAGGTCGTCGCTTCGGCTGAGAGTCAGGCAGGGGATGCCCGCCGACGAGAGAGACAAGAGGAGCGCCCGGGCTTCGGTGGGGAGCGCGCCTGCCATAGGGGCAGTGGTGGTCGCCCCCGCCGCGGCCTCATCACCACGCGGCATCCCCGGACGGTCCTCACGGGCGGGCAGGAAAGGCAGCAGGGTGGAGACGCGGTCCTCGGCCTGACCGCCGAAAGACGCTGGAACGACGTACAGGAAGCCGAGTCTCGCTCCCTCTTCGTGCAACTGGAGAAGGGTTCGCACCAGGTGGCGGTCGAGGGAGAGGCTGACGAGAGTGATGCTCTGAGCGCACACCGAGTGGGGACCACCGGTGCGCAGATGGGGTAAAGCGCTGACCAAGGGCGCGGAGGCGTTCGGCTGGGTCTCGGCGAGCGCCTGCATCAGAGCCCGCCGGCCGCTGCCGTCGGCCGACAGCCGCACCTCGCGCCACTTGCGTTCGTGACAGAGCAGCGTGACACCGCGATTGACTCGAAGGACGAAGTCGGCGATGCTGCCGGTGGCCCGGACAGCGAGTTCGAAGTTGGTGTCGGGCAACCGGCCGGCCACCTGTTCGCTGGTGCCGTCGAGGAGCAGGGTGACGTCGGCCCCGGCCGGTTCGTCCATCTCGCGGATCATCAGGTTGCCGGTCTTGGCCGTGCTCTTCCAGTCGATGTGACTGAGCGGCTCTCCTGGCTGATGGGGACGCACTCCCCTGAACTCGGAGGCGCCGAACCTGAGCAGCCCGTGCCGGCCGCTCCAATCCTGTTTGAGGCCTATGTCCGGATAGAGGGCGCAGGACTCGAGATGCACGATACGCGGGAGCACAGTCACGACGAAGGGTTCGGCGAGCTTGTGGGCAGCCTTGGCGAGGCCGAGAGCATCCTCGGCGAGGCCCACGGTGGCCGGCAATACGTGCACACCTCGGTTGACCCGGCCTGTCCGGCCCCTCAGCACCCTCTCCCCGTGGGGACCGATGCTATCCACTTCCAGATCGAGGTCCAGAGCGCTCATGCCTGCCAGCTGGCTATGGAGCGCCAGCTCCGGTCCGGGCAGAAGAGATTCATTCTTGACCCGAAAGACGATTTCAGGTTCGTCACCGGCGACCGGACGATCGGGGGTCAAGGTACGGGTCGCTCGGGTCTTGCGGCCGGTCAGAAGAACCGACAGCCAGGAGAGTATTACGGCGGCCAAGAACGCGAACGCGAAGAGATAGAGCTCCCACGTGCCCACTGTCCGCCCCGCCAGATACGTCGTGGCGGCCAGGCCAAGAAGCGCGTAGCCGCGGAGGGTCGGGCGGGCCACGTTCTATCCGCCGGCCTGCGGCACCGGAACGGTCTCGAGAAGCTTGGACACCAGGGATTCAGCGCTCACACCATGCACCTTCGCATCCGGCGAGAGCATGACGCGGTGGGCGAGGCAGCGTACGGCCAGGTCTTTGACGTCCTTGGGGACCACGAAGTCACGGCCTCGCAGGAGGGCTAGCGCCTTGGAGGCCCGCATGAGGGCAATGCCGGCCCGCGGGCTGGCCCCCAGATAGACATCTCGATGCTCCCGCGTGGCCGTCAAGATGTCGACGACATAGCGCCGGAGGGCCGGGGCCACGCGCACGCGTGTGACAGCCTGGGTCATGGCCAGGGCCTCTTCTCCGTCGAGCACGGGACGTAACTCGGCCAGCGGGTTGTGCGAGGTCTGTTCTTGGATGATGTCCTCTTCGGCTTCGGCCGAGGGATAGCCGAGGCTCAGACGCATCATGAACCGGTCGAGCTGGGCTTCGGGAAGCGGATAGGTGCCCTCGTACTCGATGGGGTTCTGGGTGGCTATGACCATGAAGGGCGGGGCGATGGGGTGAGTGACATTGTCAATGGTCGCCTGGCGTTCCTCCATGCACTCGAGGAGGCTGGACTGCGTCTTCGGCGAGGCCCGGTTGATCTCGTCGGCAAGCACGATGTTCGCGAAGATAGGCCCGGGACGGAACTCGAACTCACCCGTCTTCTGGTTGAAGACACTGACGCCGGTCACGTCGCTGGGGAGCAGGTCGGGCGTGAACTGCACCCGGGCGAAGCGGCAATCGATCGAACGGGCGATGGACTTCGCGAGAAGCGTCTTGCCGACGCCAGGAAAGTCCTCGACGATGATATGGCCTCCGGCGAGCAGAGCCACGACACACGCCCGGATGACCTGTTCTTTGCCTAGGATCACCGATCCGATGCTGGCCGCGATCCCCGCCGCTCGCTGAGCGACCTCTCTCATTTCGTCGTCTTGCAGGACGGCGCCATGGTGGGGGCGAAGTTCTCTATCCGCTTCCATCTGATTGAGCGTGACAGCGTCCGAAATCGAGCCTGGGTCCACGGGGCCGTAGATCCTATCGGGCATGGTTACCCTCGCAGTCGTCTGGCAGCCGGGGGGCCGAGATGCGGGTCCGAAGCGGCCGCGCCCCGCGCGCCGGGTGATGTTCTGGGGGATTGTACCTCAGAGCGGGTACTTCATATTGGGTGCCATCAACGAAAGGTGATGCCATGAGCCTCTTCGAGTATGTTCCTCATCCCCGCATAGAGCTTCGCCGCAACAAACCCCCGAAGAAAGTCCGGGACCAGCATGGGCTCGGTTTCAACGGCCGGCTCGCGCGAGTGATCACCGAAGGCGTGGGGACGATGTGGTGCGCGTACGCCTTCGCGGCGTTGGCGCTTGTCGCTCTGCCCCAAGCGATACGCAGCGGCGCGCTCACCACGGTCCAATGGATATCGCAGACCTTCATCCAGCTGGTGCTTCTCTCCATCATCATGGTGGGCCAGCAGGTCATCAGCGTGGCCTCGGACGACCGTGCGATACGCACCTATGACGACGCCGAAGCCGTCCTGCACGAGGCGCAGCAGATCCAGGCTCATCTGGCGATCCAGGACGCGGCTCTGGAGGAGCTGGCCAAGCGGCTGGGAATGGATCCCGGCGAGCTGCCGCGAGCGATTGGGAGAGCGACGGACGTGGCGCCGGGCGCACAGGTCGCAGTTGGGCCGGTCACGCAGCAGGGAGGGCAGGCACCCGCGGGCGCGTAGCCGAACTGGCTGGAGCTAGGGTCCCGCTACGGCGGCAGCTACCAGTGCCTTCAGATCACCCTCCGGTCTCCAGACTTTCCCCTGCCGTCCGATGAGACCGTGATCGAGATCGAGCGTGAAGGTCAGGGTCTCGCGGCCCTCGAACACGAACGTGACGGTGGAGATAGCGCCGGCCGTGCCGGTCGCCCCCGAGAGCGTCGCGGCTACGTCGGGGGTTACCTCCTTGGCCCCCTGGATGGCCTGGCTCAGGGCCCGCGCGGCCGGTAGCTCCGAAGTGACGCCGTAGCTGGTGAGCTTGCCTTCTTTGTTGGGCACGAAGATGCTGACGAATGCAGCATCCTTGACCTTGCCCAGGTCGGTGGCGGCGGGTAGTTCGGTGAGGTCATAGGGGGATGTGACCGTGGGAGTGGACGTGGCCGAGACCTGGGCGGCCCGGCGGGCTTGGTCGTGGCTGCGATCGACCAGGACAAGCGTCACCGCGATGATCGCGATGACAATGATCAGCGCGGCAACGGTCGCGGTAAGCCACTTCCGTGGCACGCGCCGTCTGAGGAGACCCTGTTTGTCTTCCGCGTCGCCGGACATGGCAGCCCCTTGAAGCTCGACCTGTTGTGTGCTCAACTGGCACGGGGTGACCTAGAACTCGCCCCTCACGGCGCAAGGTTACCTCGACAGTGAGTGCAGCGCCAGCGTGCTCTTGTCGACGTTTTCTCTGTCAGTGCTCCGCCGGGAGGTCGGCCGGCCTCCCGGGCGCCCGCGACTTGTCGCGGACGACGAGCGGCACAAGAAGCATGCACCCTGAGCGGCGCAAAAGGCGCGCGGCTACAGGATTTTCGTGACCGGACGATAATATACAGAAATTGAGGCACGGTATTCGTGCCCCGTTGCTGTGGGCGAAGTGGACGGGCGTGTGGGAGCCCATGCGCGAGGGAGGAACCATGGTGGACAAGCCAGAGGACGGGGGCGGCCCGGACAATGCGATCTCGCGGACTGTCGGTCGGAGACCGTCGACACGTCGAAGGTTCGCAGCACTCATCGGCGTGACCGTGGCCGCTGTCGTAATCGGCTTGGGGATAGCTCCCAGCGCTTTCGCCACCAACCCCAAGCCGGTGCAGACCTACTACGTCCCATACTACGAAAACGATCTGCTGACGGCGTTCCAGACGCTTGCCGGGAATACGACTCCCTCG
>PMIZ01000401.1 GCA_003157225.1 Actinomycetota bacterium
TTCCAGAAGGCGGTCGCAGCCTCGGGTCAGCCTCGCATCCGCCTCCATGATCTCCGGCACACCCACGCCACACTGGCCCTCCAGGCCGGTATCCACCCCAAGGTGGTCTCCGAACGCCTGGGGCACGCCAACATCAGCATCACCCTCGACGTCTACTCCCACGCCATCCCGGCCATGGAAGAAGAAGCGGCCGCCAAGATTGCGGCGCTCTTCATGCCGGGGTAGAGGGACTCTACCGCGTCAATAGTCCGACGATCGCGGAGGCGGACTTCGCACTTCTCAGTCAGAGAGCGGTGGGGCTACTGGGCGCCATCAAAGCCTCAAGATCATGATCCGCGAGCCGATACATTTGCGGTAGAGCCTCAACCGGGCGTCGGTTGGGTTATGCGGACTGGATAAGTATTGTTAGACGCACCGGGCGTTCGTATCTCGACCAGCGTTTCTCGTGACAATATTTACGGGTCTCACGAACACTATTGACACAAAAACCGTGAGTATACAGGAGGCAATACTGTGGGGATCATGGATTTGCTGAAACAGTTAGCTGATGGAGTTTACGATGGAGCAAGAACGGATAGTGAAATTAACGGTGTTTCGTCCGGCAAATATATAGATAGTGGAACTCCTGTACAGTATCGAGAAGGAAAAAGCACTAAGTTCTTTGATGGGAAAGATAACACTAGAACACCGGGAAAGCGAACAGAGGAACGCTTTGAGACTGATGAATAGAAAACCACCTTCTTCCAGAAGTATGGCTTCATTAGCGAAATGTTTGGCGACCATCAAAAGGTAATAGCTTATAGCAAGCAATGCTATGAGGAAGAAAAGAAGAAGCAGTAAAGGTTGCATGTGGGTTTTCCATGCGAATTGGTCTACTTCGGCAGTTGGGACCACTACCTCTACGCCGTGAAGTAAGCGTGGCGGATTAGGAGATAAGACGACGCAACGTTGGAAGGCGCGACCGCCGTTGCTCTGCTCATGCCGTGATCGGGCGCGCTGACTCGCATCATGGAGGAAGCAGCCGAGCGATCTTGGGCGCTCTATTTAGACATCAGCCGGAACGGAATGTCGGTGGTTGATTCAAGCCGGGGTCCCATATTTGCCCGGCTGCAGGCGTTTTGCGCGTGCTAGGCCGTCACCAAGGCGAACGGAATGTCTGCCGACAATAAAAGTCGGGTCCCCGCCACTCTTCGGCCGATCACCTTGTCGGCCACTGCGCCACAAGCTTCCCGTCCGCCCCGCCCGCTACACTGAAACAACTCGATACCGGCGGTCTGACGCTGCCAAGTAGTCGGACTACGCAATTCTGCAAAACCTGCCGTCTGCAGGTAAGTATCGCCTCTCGGTAGACAATAGATTGAAGAGGCGGACTTCTTCCAGATCGAGCGGCCCGCCGCACATGGGCCCCTTTGACCAGTTGCCTTTGCCCGATGGTCTTCCCGCCGCTCCGTGCTGCCTGGTTGCCGCCCGTGCGTTGGCAGGTCGTTGGATCTGCCCCTGAGAGCGGCCGATTTCGGTCCGCCGCACAAATGCGAAAGGCCCGGAAATCCGGGCCTTTCTTATGGTAGCGGGGACAGGATTTGAACCTGTGACCTTCGGGTTATGAGCCCGACGAGCTACCGGACTGCTCCACCCCGCGCCGCTTGAATTGAGGAGTATAGCACAGGCCGTCGGCCGCGATCCTCGACGACCGGGCTCTCGGTGCCCAGCCCACCGCCGGAGCACCGGCGACGGAGTGAGTGTGGCTCACAGCCTCAGGCAGCCGGCTTCTTGAAGAACAGTGTCAGCGGCCCGTTGTAGATGTCGGACGCGCCGGGGCCCACCAGTTCCCAGCCCTGCTCGCCGGCCCAGGCGAGGAACGGCGTCAGCGGTCCCTCTTGCACCGGCTGATCGTCGATGGTCTGCAAGCTGTACGTGTAGGTGTCACCCTTGAGCCTGATCTTCTTGCAGGTGACCCACATGTATGTCCACTTACCAGCCACTTAGCTCTCGCCTCCCAGCAGCCGACTGTCCGTTCGCGCTCATGCTATCAGACGGCTACGCACCCAAGGTCGGACCAGGGACCTATCCCTCCGGCCCATGCTCGATCTAGGCTGGTCTTGGGTACGACGGCCACGCAGGCATCATCGAGGCCGGCACGAATCAACAGGGGACGATTTGCGGCGTGATTACCTCGACTTGCGCGAGTCTTTGCCCTCTACTGCCGATAACTTGACCGACTAACCGAACGAAGGGTCACGCGTGCGCTGATGGCTCGGAACACATCCCGCAGAATACGGCTCTTTTCCGCAGTGATCTTCCTGGTTGCTCTGGTCGGCGGCGCCTTGCTGCTCTGGCTGGCTGCCGGGGCCTTCGCCGCGATCCCGCCGGACCTCCAGTCCGTGCCCCTCTATGGCGACGTCAAGACCCAGGTGGACTCGCTCGACGTCCAGGCGGGTTACGTCCAGGCCGAGATCGACAAGCTCGACGGCCAGCTCGAGAGCTACACCGAGAGCTTCAACCAGATGCAGTTGCGTCTCACCGACGTCAACAACCAGATGTCGGCGTACCGCCGGGACTTGAAGGCGGCCCAGGACGATCACGCCTACCGTGTCGCCAAGTTCCAAGACCGCATCTGCGCTCTCTACAAGTCCGGAGGCACCGACGAGTTCCTGTCGCTCTTGCTCGACTCCACAAGCCTCGACGATCTGGTCAACCGGGTCCGTTTGGTCGCCACCTTGGCCGACCAGGACAAGGACTTGGTCGCCAATCTCGACCAGAGCACCAAGAATCTCAGCGGCGTGCTCGCCCACGTAGATCAGAGCAAGCAGGAAGAGCTGGGACTGCGCAAGCAGATCGAGGATCAGCAGAAGCAGATCCAGGCCACCTTGGACGAGCGGCAGACCACGCTTGCCGGCATCGATTCCCAGATAACGGTGGTCATCGCGAAGGAGAAGCAGCGGCAGCAGGAGGAACAGGCGAGACTGCGCCAGGCGCTGACGGCCCTACTGAACGGCGGCCAGATCTACAGTGGGCCCCTTCCCCAGACCAACAGCGAGATCCTCAATCAGTTCCTCGAGACGGCCGCCTACTACATCGGCATTCCCTACGTGTGGGCGGGTGACCGGCCCTCCACCGGCTTCGACTGCTCGGGGTACGTTGCATTCGTCTTCAGGCAACACGGCGTAGATCTGCCCCACTACTCCGGCTATCAGGCCGAGATGGGATACCCGGTGAGCCTCGACCAGATTCAGCCGGGAGATCTCGTGGCCTTCGGCAACCCTGTGCACCACGTCGGCATCTACATCGGTGACGACCTGTTCATCCACGCGCCGCGAACCAATGACGTGGTCAAGATCTCGCATCTGAGCGAGCGGACTGACCTGGCCGCCATACGGCGGTTCGACCTCCAACCACGGTCGGGACCGCCTGCCGTTTGGTAGAGTAGAGGTATGGCCCTCGATACCATCATCATGGTCGTGCTGATCTGCCTCGGGTGCGCCCTGGGCATCGCCGGCTTCGTCTTCCTGGCCCTTGGAGCTCGCACCCTGGTCATCGCCGCCCGCAAGGCGGGGATAGACTCGCGCGAGAAAGTGGCCCTGGTGCTGCGGAAGGTCCAGGAACTGCCGCCTAAGGTTCAGGAACTGCAGCGGAAACAGAAGGTGGCGGCTGAAGGGCTCAAGAGCCTTTCAGCCACCACCTGCAAGTTGCGCTATCTGCGCGACCAGCTCGACCAGGCGACCGGCGGACTGTCCCACCTCAAGTCGTAGCGACTCTGCGCGGCGCGCAGCGCCCGCGGGTCGAGCAGGCTCAGCAGCCGCCTAGACCGCTACTACTTCTTTGACTTCAGGCACCTGCTCCCGCAACACCCGCTCGACGCCCATACGCAGGGTCATCTGCGACATGGGGCAGCTTCCGCAGGCACCGGTCAGCTTCACTTTGACCTGGCCCGCGGCCTCATCGACGTCGACTAGTTCGACGTCGCCGCCGTCGTTGCGAAGAGCCGGGCGGATGAGATCCAGCGCCTTTTCTATTTGGTCTCTCACGTCTCTCTCCTTGATTCTTCAGGCTTCCCGATTCTTCAGATCTTTACTATGGTCGCGACACCCTGGCCCCCACCGATGCACATCGTGGCCAGGCCGTAGGTGCCGCCTTCCTGCTTCAGCGCGTAGATGAGCGTGGTGAGGATGCGGGCGCCGGAGGCGCCGATGGGGTGGCCGATAGCGATGGCGCCACCACGAAGGTTGACCTTGCTCATGTCGAGCTTGAGTTCCTGCGCCACGGCGCCGGCTTGGGCGGCGAAGGCCTCGTTGGCCTCAATGACGTCCATCTGCTCGATCTTCATGCCCGTCTTGTCCATCACCTTGTTGGTGGCGTAGAACGGGCCCATGCCCATGTAGGCCGGATCGAGGGCCGCCGACGCATAACCCACGATGGTGCAGAGCGGCTTGAGCCCTTTCTTCTCGGCCCATTCCTTGGAAGCGACGACGAAGGCCGCGGCGGCGTCGTTGATGCCCGACGCGTTACCGGCGGTCACCGTGCCACCCTCTTTCTTGAAGGCAGTCGGTATCTTGGCAAGGCCCTCCAGCGTGGTCTCGGGACGCACGTGCTCGTCGGTATCGAACACGATCGGATCGCCCTTGCGCTGCGGGATGACCACCGGCACGATCTCGTCCTTGAACTTGCCCTCTTTGATGGCGGCGGTGGCGTTGCGCTGGCTGTCGTAGCCGATCTTGTCCTGCATCTCACGGGTGATGCCGTACATCTCGGCCACGTTCTCGGCGGTGATGCCCATGTGACACTTGCCGATGGCGCACTCCAGCCCGTCTTTGATCATCTCGTCCACCAGCACGCCGTCACCCATGCGGTAGCCCTTGCGAGCGTTCGGAACGAGGTACGGAGCCATGCTCATGTTCTCCATGCCGCCAGCCACCATTACTTCGGCGTCGCCGGCCTGGATGGCCCGAGCGGCTTCGTGAACGGCTTTCATGCCCGATCCGCAGACGAAACCGAGGGTCCATGCTGGGGTCTCTTGCGGCAGGCCCGCGGCCAGCATCGCTTGGCGAGCTGGGTTCTGCCCCTGTCCGGCCGTGAGCACGTTGCCCATGATCACTTCTTCAACGTCGGTCGCTGCGATGCCGGCGCGCTTGACGGCCTCAGTGATGACGATGGAGCCGAGTTTCCAGGCGGGAATGTCGGCCAGGGTGCCAAGGTAACGCCCTACGGGAGTGCGGGCGGCGCTCAGAATCACGACTTCTCGAGACAAGGGGATCTCCTTTACACGCTGATTCCAACCGGGAGAAGATACCATCCCGGGCCGCTGTTGACCGCCGAACCGCCCACGCTTGCCTCTACGTCACGGCCGCGTCTCGACTCAGTCCCGCTCTTCGGGATGGGCTCCCGCCCAGGGGCGCGGACCAGCCAGGGCGCGTGAGATCTCTATGCCGTTGTCGCTGAGCAGCTGCACGATCTCCGGGACCATCGGCCAGTACTCCTGCTCGCGCTCGGACCCGGTGGAAGCGGCCGGGGCCACGTAGTGCGCGGTGAGGCGCAACTCCCCGTCGACATCATCGGCCAGCAGCTGGTACCCCTGTGCCACCCAGTCTTGTAGTCGCGTCCGGTACTCCTGAAGAAGAAACGGGTCCATCCCGGCCCCCTCTCATCGCCTTCGGAGCTATCACGAAAGTACTCTTGCCAAATCCTCGCCCGGACAAACCTCTTCACGCCTCCGGGGCCTCCTGCGGCCGCCAACCCGCGCTGAACAGAAAGAACAACGCCGACGTGCGTCCGAGGTGGGTGAAGCTTCCGGCCAGGCGCTCGGCTGTCGCTTCGAGATCAGACCCGGCACCTAGCCAGGTGAGGTACTGGTGAAACGACATGTGCTCACCTGCCCGTCTGAGGAAGGGTCCCGCATTCTCGATCACCGCTTCTATCTTGCGACGGTTCCGGATGACCGCCGGATCGCCCAGAAGCCGGGACACGTCGGTCTCGTCCATCTGCTCGACCTTCGCCGGGTCGAAGCCGTGGAACGCGGCGCCCATCTCGTTCCAGCGGGCCTCCACCACCTTAGGCCCCAGCCCCGCTGAAAACACTGCCCTGGCCAGCAGGGCGAAGTACTCCTGGTCGGACTGCGGGTACTCGCCCGCCCGCTGCATCCACGCCTGCTTCTCGAACATGGCTCCTCCTTGGACGATTGCGTTTGTTCGCCCGGCGCCGCCCGCCGACGCCCGGTCGTATCGCGATGCTAGGGGAGGAGTGACCGGGGGTCTCTACAACGGAGGTTGCTTCTTGGCGAAAGAGTGTCGGGCAAGGGCCAAGCCGAGAAACAGGACGACTCATGCGAGGATCGAACAGCATCGCCTCCAGGAGGCGGCCGCGGCTCAGAGCCCCAGTCTGCTCCGCACCGCCTCGCTTTCCAGCTCCCGCAGCGCGTCGCTCGCCACCCAGCGAGCAGCCTGACTGCCGGATGCCGCCAGGCGCCGCGCCACCTCGACCGCCGCGGCATTCAGCGCCACGTTCCGCTTGCCGATGTGACGGAGGGCCCAGTTGACGGCCTTCTTGACGTAGTTGCGCTCGTCGCCGGCCTCACGCTCGATAGCTGCTAGTAACGGCAGGAAAGCCTCGTCCGGCGATTTCTTCGCTCGGTGGGCCAACGTCGCAATGAGGGCGAAGCCGGCCCGCTTGACGAACTCCTCCTCGCGGCCGCTCCACTCGATGGCTTTGCCCCACGCGAAGGCGGTCTCCGCGAACAGGTTCATGCACAGCTGGTCGCACACGTCCCAGGAATCCAGGTCGGCCGCCCAGCGGTCCATCTGGTCCGGGGTCACCAGCGCGGGAAGCTCGACCATCCCGGCCACGAGGCGAGCCTCGTGGGCACCGGTCGCCCACAGGTCGGCCGCGATTCGGTGGCGTTCCGGGTTGGTCCGTCCCAACTCGGCGATGATCTTCTTGGCCAGCGCCCGAAGTTCGGGCACCGGGACGCCGAAGGCCGCTGTGGTTGCGATCCCGTACCGAGCCATCCCCTCGAGGGCCTTCGGATCGGTGCGAGCCGCGAAGCCGGCGAGGATGTCATCGACGCTCATGCCTGCCATTTTTCGGGCCCTCCGGTCGGTAGCGCTAGAACTTGCCGAGCGTGCCCGACAGCCAGTCCAAGGCCACCTGCTTACGGTCCCGGAGGTCGAGCTCGCGAAGGCGTCGCTCGGGGGTGAGCTCGACGATCCGGTCGGCGATCCGGAGCGCCTCGGTCAGCTCGTGGGTGACGTAGACCACGGTGGTCTTCCGCTCCCGGATGATCGCCTCAAGGATGCCGAGGAGCGACGTCTTCAACTCGAGGTCCATGTTGCTGAAGGGCTCGTCCATGAGCAGGATCCTCGGTTCCGCGGCAAAGGCTCTGGCTACGGCTACGCGCTGGGCCATCCCTCCACTCAGCTCCGCGGGGTGGTAATCCTCGAAGCCTTGCAGCCCCACACGCTCCATCCAGGAGAGAGCGGCGCGACGAGCCTCCTCTCTCTCCTCACCCTGGGCGCGCAGCACCACGGCTATGTTGTCCACCGCGGTGCGCCATGGCAGCAGGCGCGGTTCCTGGAACACGTAGCCGATGCGGACGTCGGCCACCTCCACCCGTCCCGAGTCCGGGGCGATGAGCCCCGTGATCAACTCGAGCATGGTGGTCTTGCCCACTCCCGACGGACCCACCACCGCCACGATCTGGTTCTCCGCGATATGCAGGTCGATGCCGTCGAGAACGACCAGCGAATCGAAGGTCTTGCGCACGCGCTCGAAGGTGATCATCGGAAAGCCCTCACCCCTCCTCCGCCTTACGCCAGCGAGTGACCCTCCGCTTGAGGGGACGCAGAACCCCGAACTCTAGGAGAGCCATGAGACCGATGAGGACCACCACCCACGCGAAGACCTGCGGGGTATCGAGAAAGCTCTCCGCTCGGGAGAATGAATGCCCGATCCCTGACGTGGCCGCGAGGACTTCGCCCAGGATGACGGCCCGCACTGCGATGCCCGTGGCGAGGGTCAGCCCAGCCATGACGGGAGACGAGATCCCCGGCAGATACACCTCGGTAAGGAGCAGCCGGCGCGGGAAGTGGTATACGCGCCCCATCTCCAACAGCTTGGGGTCGACAGCAAGGATACCCGCGACCGTGTTGATGTACATGCCGGGCATCACGATCAAGGCGATGAGGAAGATGACAGGTCCGTCGCCCAGCCCCTTGAGCCACAGGATCGCCAACAGCGCCAGCACGACCGCCGGCATCGTCATACCCAACCAGCGGATGGGCTCGAAGAACGAGCGAGCCCGGGGTTGAAGCCCGGCAATAACGCCGAACACCAGGCCGAGAACAGCGCCGATCGCAAGCCCGATAACAAGCCTGCGCAAGGTGATGAGAAGCTGCACCCAAAGCACGCGGCTGAAGGCCAGATCGCCCAGGGCCCTCACTGTGGCGGCCGGCGAGGCCATGTTGATGGGGTTCATGACCATGGACAGGACCTGCCAGACCACGATGATGAAGATGGCGCCCGAAGCCGCGTAGATAAGCCTGGTGCGCTTTGACACTGGACTCGGCACAGCCTTGGGCATGTTGGGATTTCCCCGTCTCGCTTGCGTGGAGGCCGGGGCGCCCGCCCGACTTGGG
>PMIZ01000523.1 GCA_003157225.1 Actinomycetota bacterium
CTACTCCGTATCGCATCAGTACTCTAGGGACACAACTTTGTAGGCCGACGCGTCTTCCGCGTTCAGGGACCCGTCGGTGACGTCCTGCGCAGCTTGCTCGGACAAAGCGCCTTCTTCTTCGGAGATCTCAAACAGTTGCGTCCTCAGTTCCGCCAGCTGCTCGTTGACATGCTGGAGACGGACTTCGAGTTCGGCCCGGATCGCCGAATGATTGTCCAACCTGTTCGTCAGACCCGCGCGCTCATGCTCCAGCCGAGCGAGCGCCGTGGCGACCCTCGCGCGGCTGCCCGTCCCCGCGGCCGTGGCCGATCCATGCAAGCCCAGGACTTTCCTCTCGCTGATCCCGCGCAGACTCGGTATGCACTGCATGCCTTTCGGTCTCATGATGTCGCCCCGCAATGGTGCTTTATGAGGCTCAGCAACATCTTCCGTTGCTCCATCTTGCGTTCTTTGGCTTTCGTGCTGTACACCGTCTTCGACTCGAGCAGGTCCAGGCAAAGGCTCACGAACGCAGGTGACGACGCGCTCACCTGGATGTTCTGCGAGGCACAGACCTTCGCGATCATCACCGAGGCTCGCAGGGTGGGAGTCTGTTCGTACTCCTCGGAGGCCCGAAAAGCTCTCACCAGATCCACGATCCGGCTGGTCGCTTCTTCCGGCAAATTCGACCGGGCCATGGCGATAGCCACCTCGGTCTCGCGCTCGTAGTAGTCCAGGTCCATGACCACCAGACGGTCAGAAAGGGCGTCTTGAGCGTCGTGCACCCCAGCGTATTCCTGTGGGTTACTGGTGAGAATCGCTCGGAAATCCGGGTGCACTTTCAGGTACTGATCTTCTCCGGCCTTGCTGGGTAGAACCAATACCCGCTCCTCGAGAATGCCCAGCAGTACGTTGTTGGCCTCGGGCCGAGAGCGCGTGAATTCGTCATACACGAGGGTGAAGCCCTGGCGACACGCGGTGGTCAGGCGCGCGTCCACCCAGCGCTGGATCGCGTCTTCCTCGTACTTCTGGACAGAATGTATGTATCGATCCACAACCCGACGGAAGCTGTAGCCGTACTGGCCTCCGACCAGATCGGACGTTCCGAACCCCTCGTCTCCGGCGATCAGGCACACCGGGCGTCCCAGCCGATCCGCCACATGCATGGCCAGCGTGGTCTTACCCGTGCCGGCCGGGCCCCTCAAATGGCCCGGGAACCCGGCGTCAAGGTAGCCGAGTGCACGACCTACGATTTCCTCGATGGCCGGTGTCTCCACGAAACTTGAGCGCGGTTGCACCGAAAGCACCGTGGAGGGTACGTCGACCTCGGTTCTAGCAGCGGTAGAGATCTTTGCGACAGTCATGATTAGCTTGCCCTCCTATTCGACGTGATGGTCTCGCAAACCGAGGCAGCGACTCCCATCTCGAGAGCCAGCGCCACATACCAACGGTCGCGGGCTGTCTGATAGAGCGCGGGCTCGACCTGCCACCTCTTGTGCTGCTGAAACACCCGAGCGAGTCCCGGCTGGGCCACTCGCCAGGTACAATCCTCGAACGGTGAAGAAGAGAGCGCCGCGCTCGGGCGCCCCGCCACGGTTGCCCACCCTGCTAGGAAAGCTTGGTAGGCGGTGCCGCGTTCATAATCCGCTCCCGATCCAGGGGCCGAACCCGTCACGAGATAGCCCAGCCCGTCGCCAAAGACCTGGGCTAGAGCGCGCGTCAACCCCAGTCGATAGCCGGCCGCGGCGCCCAATGCGGCGATAACGCGCGAAACGGCCTCACCACCCGGATCGAGTTCGCTCAGTCCGAACATGTCCAGTGACTCCGTCTGCGCGGCCGGCTGCGACCGCATGGCCACGAGGCCGTCCGCATATGTGAGCGGCGGCCGTTCGGGCGTGCGGGGTGAGGCGAAAAGAGTGAGAACGAAGTCCCCACTCGAAAAACCCCCGATCTCGTCGACCTCGGCCAGTCCGAGTCCGACCCTGCGCCACATCTCGCGAAAGAACGCGTGTACTTCCGTAAGCTCAGGCTCCAGCACCAACTCCGGGCGAGGCCCATCGCGCAGTATCAGGCGGCACTCCACGCTCTCCAAGACGCTCAGTCGCACCGGTAGCGTCACCTCTACGCTCCCGCTGTTGCGCCCAGCCGAACGAACCTTCCTCTCGCCAAGGTACATTAGACCTCAGTCCCCACCGGCCCCGCCGCAAGGGCTAGACTACCTAGCCTTACGTCTAGCGGGACTGCGCCGAAAACAAAACTGCTCACAAAAGGCCTCTTCGCTCGGGCGGCGGTCGACCGCCGCTTGGGCGGTCGGCCGCTGATACATTTCAGCGACTCAGGTGGTGAACCGACGTGTCGTGACCCGCGGCGCGGCGACAGCCGCACCGATGGACGGGCCGGTTACCCGCCTATCCGGACTCGGCCAGCCCTTTGGCTTCGCCTATCCAGTCGTCCATTCGTGCCAGTCTCGCGACGTCGCCCAGTTCCTTCCGGAGGTGATCGACGTCCGCCTTGGCTAGTTGCTTGAAGGTAAAGACACCGGCGTTGTTCAGATGCGCTTGCATTCCGGGGCCGATGCCGTGGACAAGCGTGAGGTCGTCATGAGTGGGCTTAGCAGGGATTGCGGCGTTGGCTTCGGGTCTTGCCACCGCGGGCCTAGGTGTTGCCACCGCGGGCCTAGGTGTTGCCATCGCGGGTCTGGGGGCAGCCATCGTAGACTTGCCGACCGGCTTCACCCGCGGCGTTGGCCTCGGTGCCGGAGAGGTCCCACTGCGACGCGCTGCCATGGCCGTAGCCCCCGTGGCCCAGCCCTGCTCGCGGGCTGTCACGTCGGCCCGGCGCACTGCTGCTTCTGCCTGGCGTTTGTCACTGCCTGCACTTCCATCGGCGGCCAGGCGGGCCCGGTCCTTTGACAGGTGGGCACGTTGGGCCTTGGCCATAGCGGCTTCGGCTTCGCCCTGTTTGCTCAGCATGGCGGCTACATCGTGGCGCCTGGTGGCGGCCTCGGTTTTTAGCCGTTTGTCCTGATCCTTGGCCATGGCGGCCGCGGCTTTGCTCTGTTTGCTAAGAATGGCGGCTACATCGTGGCGCCTGGAGGCGA
>PMIZ01000515.1 GCA_003157225.1 Actinomycetota bacterium
GGGAAGGCGCTTGCGAGGCTACTTCCCAGCCTCGCCTTCCGGCCCGTAGGCGTCCATCTTGACGTCCTCCGACACCAGGTAGTCCATTGGGGTGCACGCGGCTATGTCGCTGAGTGAGTATCCGCAAGCCACTTCCTCGAGCACGAACCCCTTGCCCCGGTAGTGCCGGAAGAGAGCCCGCTCGGTAATGATCAGGTCCGCGCTGCCGACGCCCGTCAGCGGGAAGGTGCATTTCTTGACCAGCTTGCTCTCGCCGTGCTTGGAGCAATGCTCGGTGACAACGTTCACTACCCTCGCGCCGACCAGCAGGTCCATGGCCCCACCCATGCCAATCACACACTTCCCGGGAACCTCGTAGTTGGCGATGTTCCCTTCGCTATCGACCTGAAAGGTCCCGAGAAAGGTGACATCGATATGGCCGCCGCGGATCATGGCGTACGACTCGACCGAGTCGAAGAAGCTGCCACCGGCCTTGAGGGTTATGGGGTCGTTTCCCGCGTTGGCTCTGTCGAGGTCGGCGCAGTGAGGGCCGGGAACCGGACCGACGTTGATGGCTCCGTTCGGAGTCTGGATGACTACGTCCAGCCCTGCGGGCACATGGTTGGTAATCAACGTGGGGATGCCGATCCCCAGACTGACGACCTGGCCGTCCTTCAGTTCTTGGGCTGCTCGGTGGGCGATGACGTTCTTGATGTCCATGCGGGACCCCCTGCTCCTCGGGTGTCATGATAGTCGAAGCGGCAAGAGGGGTGAAGGAATCTATGTCGTGACGATCACCGGTCCCACGGTCCGGCCGAGAGTTGGTCGGCATCGCCGGGCATGACCGATCGCCATGAAGCGTCTTCCCCAATTGGCAGGGCGTGCACTAGGTGGTCGGCATGGAGTGGGAACCGCTGATCGGTCTGGCCTGGAATACAAATAGCAGCTTGAATCGAAGTAAATGTACCCCTCAGAATCTCCGAGCAACGGCAAGAACCGGTTGCTGGACCGGAATTCAAGCATCGCAATCCGGGCCCCGTCCCCCGTCCCGCGACGGAATGTGGCTCCGCGTTAGAGGACGTTATCCTTCTCCCGCGGCAATTAACCGGCACAGCTTCCGCAACTGGGCGAGTTCCGCCACAGGCTCGGGGTTATGGATGGTGTTGAGCGGAGGTCGCCACTCAGCTACCAGGGCCCGCTCGGCCTCGTCGAGTTGCTGCGCGGGAAACGTTCTCCAGCTCACAAGCAAGTGGTCTTCTATCCACCCACTGAGTCGCAGCCGAAGAGAGACGGAGGCTTGGCCTATGTAGAGAGGACGTTGCGAACCATCCGACAGGCGACCAGACAGAAATCTAGGCAGAGCCCTGGCGTCGTCCACGAAGATTGCGTAGATGCCGCTTGCGTCCGGCACGCGCTGCTCTGCAGTCTTCACACCCATCCTTGCAAGAGGAGAAGCGAGGTCACTCTTGAGTTCAGATGTATCCATACGCCCCCTCCTTCTCAGACCGCACTAATAGTACAGCCCATCCAGTTGGCGTGACCGACAGAGCAAAGCGCCTCGAAGAAACAGCCTCCCTGACTCCTCGCAACAAATCCACGCAGGTCGCGTCTCACTGCTGCTGCGCGATCCGGAGGAACGATCTGCCCGAGGGTGGCGCATCCGACCGACCCTTGGAAGCCCTCAATCCTTATTGATCGTCGCTGACTCCAAGTGGCAACAAAAGGCGTTCGCAAGCCGCATTTTCCCAGGCGTGCGACAGTCGGGCTCGAACAGTCGGGGATCGGCCACAAGCACGCAGATCCCGCGGGCTCTCGAGGTCGCCGGGCGGGGAGCGAACCGCCAGCCCACAGGGGGCACACCATGGCAAGATAGCGTTGGGCATGGTCCACCTTAACGATCCTCCGACCGCCGGTCCGCCGCGAGGTTTCGAAGCTCTTGGCAGTACTGGCGGCCCAAGAGGTATCTAGACTGTCCATATCTCATGTCTACCTGTCCAACGGACTTCTCACTCGCTGGCCCCTTTTTGTTCCCGGCTCGGGCGTCCGCCCTGAAATGCCGATAACGATCGCGAAGGGGAACATCTTGACGCTTCGATGGAAGACATACTTGCTCGTGGGGACGACACTCCTCGCGGCGATCCTCGTCGTATACGTGGTTTCGCAGACGGTCTTCATGCGGGGCTTCGCCAACGTCGAGACCAGGCAGATGCAGGATCAGGTGAAGCGGGCGCAGGCAGCAATCGCCCAGAACCTGGCGGAGCTGGATGCCGACGTCTTCAGCTACTCCAGCTGGGACGATACGGTCGCCTTCATGGAGACCAGCGACCAGGCTTATGTCGACAGCAACTTGCCCGACTCGTTCTATACCGGGTTCAAGGCCAACGTGGCCGTTTTCGTCAAGACCGATGGGACCGTCGTCTATGGCCAGGGCTATGACCTACAGAAGGGACAACCGACTTCCCTGCCCGCCGGGCTCAGTAACTACCTGACGCCTGATAGTCCTCTCGTCAGACTCTCCAGCGTGGGCAGCAAGGTCGACGGGATTCTCATGCTGCCCGAGGGTCCGATGCTAGTTAGCTCGCAGCCTATCCTCGCTGGTAATGGCACAGGCCCGGTGCGAGGTGCGGTCCTCATCGGGCGGTGGCTTGACGCCAGTAGAATCGCGGAGTTGTCCGCTCAGACCTTGCTTTCGCTGCACTTCGTCCCGGTGGACGCCGCGGGACTTCCCGCCGACGTGAGGCAGGCGACAGTCGCAACCTCCCCTCCAGGAAACGCGATCGTCGCGCGGCCGGATGCCCATACTGTGGCCGGGTACGCGGTGCTTAACGACGTGTTCGGACAGCCGGCTCTCGTGTTGCGTGTGGACACGCCGCGGGACGTCTACGCCGAGGGTTCTACGAGCATCCGCTACTTCATCTACGCGCTCGTCGGCATCCTCCTCGTGTTCGGTCTGGCAACTAGCCGCGTCTTGGAGACGTTGGTGCTCAGTAGGGTGGCTCGGCTTACGGCGACGGTCCGGGGCGCAAGATCGGGAGAGGGCAAGCGCACCCCCATCACGTTGAAAGGCAAGGACGAGCTCTCGGAGCTGGCCCAGACAATAGATTCGGGGTTCTTTGAGCTGGAAAGCATGCGGGAGGAGCTCGAGCAAAGGCACCAGGAGTTGGCTAGAAGCGAAGAGCATTTCCGAGCCTTGATCATGAACTCCTCCGATCTCATCGCCGTCATGGATGCCAATGGCACTATGCAGTTCCAGAGCCCCTCCTCTGAACGGATTCTGGGATATCGCCCAGAGGAGCTCGAGGGCAAGAGTGCCTTCGACTTTGTTCATCCAGGTGACCTGGCCACCAGCCAGCGGGCCTTCGCGGAACTGATGCGGGAAGAGTGGGACCCCTCACAGATGCTTGAGACACGCTTTCGCCACAAGGACGGCTCCTGGCGAACCCTGGAAATGATGGGCAAGAGATTGGACGGGCCTTCGGGCGAGCTTCTGTGCATCCTTAACTCGCGCGACGTTACCGAGCGCAAGCACCTGGAGGAGGAGCACCTCCGGCTGGAGCGCCAGCTCCAACAGAGCCAGAGACTGGAAAGCCTGGGTATCCTCGCCGGTGGCATCGCCCACGAC
>PMIZ01000518.1 GCA_003157225.1 Actinomycetota bacterium
TTACTTCAGGGACAGGACACTAGACATGCGAGCGGCTGCTAGCCGCTCCAGGCCGTACGCTATTTGCGAGCCTCCGGCATCAGTGCCGGCGCCGTGCTCTACGACGACGAGGGATCCGCGCGACGCGCTGGGAACGTTCTCTTGGAAATCAACGAGAACGATGGAGTGGCTTACCGCCGATCAGGATGGCGTGGTCCTATCGGTGGTGTACCTATGGGCCGTGACGGCCCACCTATCGAGATGAAAATGGCGAGAATCCGCCGTACGATCGACCCGGCATGGAGCGGCGGCGGTCGGCGTCACACGGGAGCAGTTGAGGCCGCGATGGTGTGAAGCAGGGACGGACGCGGTTCCTTTGAACTTCGCTGGCGCTGTGTCGGGCTCACCTTGGTGACTCCCACCGCGGCCAGCGCCCACAGTCGATTGCGACTGAGCCATAGCCCGGCGCTCACCGTTGCGCTGTCGATGGCGTTCTTTGCGACGCTTTGCCTTCCCGAGTTGACGGCCGGTCGCTAGCTCAACCCACTGGACCGCCGCTTACGGACCCGTACGCACGGAGGTCAGACAAGGACAGCGGGTGACCGCTTACCTATGCCGATATTGTGCTTGACAATGACGCGTTATTTGATATTTGTTGAAAGCTTTCAATGAAACGATTCACTTCTGAGGCAAAAGACATATCGCTTTTGCCATCGGATAAAGCTCGACATCTCCGCCCGAAGCCATTGTGTTCTTCGATCAGGGTGAATGATACGTGAGTGAATGGTCGATGCAAGATGCAGTTGATACATCTCCCGTTCTGTTGAGGAACTCCGCATTTGAAGGCTTGCGGCACAATGGGGGGATTCGGTCCAATAAAGCCGCGACATATGTAACTGGCATCACTGTTTGGAGAGAGGGCAACTCATGCAGGGTATCGTATGGCACGGCCAATATGATCTGCGACTGGAGGACGTAAAGGAACCTGTCTGTGGTGAGGGGGAACTTCTCCTTCAGGTGAAGTGCGCGGGGATCTGCGGCTCTGATCTCATGATCTATTCCGGGAAACACAAGCGAGCTACACCTCCGACGATCCTCGGGCATGAGTTCACGGGCGTAGTTGTCGAGCGACGAGGTGCAGGACGTCCGGAAGTACAGGTGGGGGAGCGCGTAGTGGTCAATCCCAACTACGCGTGTGGCGACTGCGAGCTGTGTCTCGCGGGGAAAGGCCATATTTGTGAGAAGAAGGGCCTATACGGAGTGGATGTCGATGGCGGGTTTGCGCCGTACGTGAAGGTGGCACTCAAATCTGCGGTCCCGCTTCCGAAGGAAGTATCGTACGAGGAAGCTGTGCTGATTGAACCGTTGGCGGTTGCCGTCAGAGCTGTGGCCATCGGTCAGGTTGGGGTTGGCTCATCGATCGTCGTGATAGGAGGAGGGCCGATAGGCCTCTTAACTGCCATGGTGGCGCGTGTGGCGGGTGCGCGCGCTGTCCTCGTGATCGAACCCCAACCCTATCGCCGGCAACTCGCGCACTCTCTCGGTTTTCAGGTGCTCGCTCCGGACGAGGCGAGCCGCGCGCACGTCATGGATCTCACGCACGGCAGAGGCGTCGCCCTCGTCTTTGATGCGGCAGGAGTACCGCCAGCGGCTCGCACCAGCATGGAGTTGGTAAAGCGCGCCGGGCGAATCGTCATTATCGCGGTCTACAAGGAGCCGGTAGTTGTGGACCTGGGGGTACTCGGCTACAGCGAACTCGAGATCCGGGGCACCACCGTCTATACTCCTGCGGAATTTGCCCAGAGCGTGGGGTTGGTGGCGGAGAGGCGCCTGGATCCCACTTTAGTGGTGACCAACCGCCTCGCCCTTACCGAGGGCGTCCATGCGATCGAAGCGCTGAGCAAGGGAATGAACGCCGGAAAGATTGTCCTGACCGCGAGTTGATCATGCCGGGAAAGACGCGAACATCCTTCGACGCGGCGGGCCCGGATCGGCCGCTTGCCGCTATGCCGCGATCCACTGCCCTGGGACCACGGGGGTCGTCGGGAGGACAATTATGTTAGCCAACCTTCATGCCACACGGCATGGAGAACGCCGCATGATACAAGGTATGGGCAGAACAGAGTATCGGGAGTCTGTAATCCTCCGCCGATGGGGGTGTCACGATGCCGACGATTAGGGACGTGGCGGCCCTCGCGAGCGTCTCGGTCGGGACCGTGTCAAATATGCTCAACAAAACCAGTTATGTCCACCCCACAACCGCGGCACGCATCCTGAACGCCGTGGAAGCCCTCAAGTATCGACCAAACGCGCTGGCCCGCAGCCTGCGGAGGCACCGAACGCGCACCATCGGCCTGATCTTGCCGAATACCGTCAATCCGTACTTCGCCGAGGCGGCGTGGCATATCCAACTCGCCGCGGCGAGTGCGGGGCTTGGCACGATGCTCTGCAACTCCTCGGACAACCCCGAAAACGAAAAGGCAAGCATCGAGTTACTTCTCGAGCAGCGGGTCGATGGCATCATCCTCGCCTCCGCGACACGCAATCCACAGTATGCAAATCATGTCCTCGCCGCCGGCGTCCCCTTGGTTCTCTTTGCCCGTAGAGTGCCAGGAGTCGCCGCAGACGTATTGGTGACCGATGGCTATACGGCGGGCGGACTTGTGGCAGACCACTTCGCCCAATTAGGGCATCGCCAGGTGGCCTACGTGGGCCGTGAGCTTACCATTTCCCCGAGCCGCGATCGGTTTAACGGGTATCGCGACCGGCTGGGCCAGTTGGGCATCCTGCTTGATGACCGGCACCTCCTGGTTACGGAGCCGAGCGGGCAGGGGGGGTATCGAGCGGCGCGCGACCTCCTTCGCCACTGCCCGGAGGTGACGGCGATCTACGCATTCATCGATGTTGTCGCTATCGGAGTGGTACGGGCTCTCAAAGACCTCGGTAAAGACATTCCAGGATCGGTCTCCGTGGTAGGGAGCGACGACATCGCCCTTGCCGAACTCCTGGTGCCCCGGCTGACCACAATCCGGCACTCGCTCGCGGAAGTGGGTCAGGTAGCAGTTGAGATGATCGAGGGTCGCCTGGCGAACAAGAAGCTTGCCCCGAGGACACATCTGTTGCCGGTCGAGATTATTGTCCGCGAATCCACAGNNGCCTACGAGGCAGGCGCAGAAGTCGTCCGGGCTCTCTCGCGCGGGCCGGCGGGGGTCATCTTAGACAGTAATGCAGTCCAGCTGCGCTTGCTGACCGCACCTGGCCGTCGCGACGGCAGAAGGGAACCGCTACGTGACGGAGAATAGGTGGTAAAGGGAAGGAGGTGGACCGCGCGCGAGTTACGGTTAGCCCAGGCACCATAAACCCGCCTCACGAGGAGGTGTGTCTTGGG
>PMIZ01000485.1 GCA_003157225.1 Actinomycetota bacterium
GCCCGGGTCGACCGAAGAGACCGAGGGGACGCCCCCGGTATAGAAGTAATGCTGCGAGGACGTAGCCGTCACGGTGCCCGTGGAATCGGTGACGGTGATCGGCACGCTCGTCCCTGGAGTGCCGGCCGGCGCGACCGCGGTGATCTGGGTGGCGGAGTTCACCGAGTAGCTGAGAGCGTCGGCCATACCGAATCGAACGGCCTCGATCTGCCACACCCCAACGAAGCCAAAGCCGGTGATGGTCACGGTGTTGCCGCCGGCCGCGGAGCCGCCCAACGGACTGATGACGGTGATCTCGGGCGCCCCCGCCCTGATGAGGAGGGCCGCCGCCTGCAGCCTGGTGATCTTGCCGTTCGGCGTCAGTCTCCCCGAGGCGTCACCATGCATGAGACCCCTGTCGACGGCGAAGGCCACCGCACAGCGCATGCTGGCGCCCACGGCGCCTCCATCGCTGAACCTGCCGAGAACGGCACTCGCGGCCGCGGAAGTGTACAAGCTGTTGAGGTCCCAGCCGTTGACGGCTGCTATCTGCCGGGCCACGATGGCTGCCGCCTGCTGGCGCGTGATGGACGCGTGTGGTCGGAAGAGGCCGCCTCCGACCCCCGAGATGAGCCCCGCCGAAGTGGCCCCTTCGATGTAGCCGTAATAGTCGCCGTCGGGGTCCACGTCGCTGTAGCTGGGAACCATGGGCGTGGCCTGAGGAACGTCGAAGACGATGGTGGCCATGCGGACGAACTGCTCCCGATCGATGATCTGGTTGGGCAGCCACTTTCCGCTGCCAAAGCCGTAGGAGACGTTAGCCACTTGGCCAACCGTGAGGCCGTATGAGGCGATCAGAGAATCGGGGAGGTCGCTCCAGGGGCTGGCGTTCGCCACGGCTCCCCAGGCGAGCACGAAGGACGCGACCAGCACCACCGCCAGCATCATTTTCAGCCTGGGCTTGCGCATTTGACTACTCCCCGTATCGTTCAGGCGACCATTTGAGTGGGCCAGGGCTAAGGATTGTACGTGAACGTGACTTGATCGATGCTGCTTCCGTAGGTATTGACGACGTAGATGTTCACTTTCGCGCCGGGTGTGCCGGGGGGAACCGTAACGGTGATCGTCGTGCCATTGATCGTGCCCGGATCAGGAGAAGGTGGGTAGATCATGGGAGCTAGAATCGAGCCGAAGTACACCGCCTTGATCTCGCCGCAATCGAAACCAATGCCATGGATCACTATTGTGTCGCCACCTAGGGAACTACCGCTATTTGGCTCCAGCCACCGCACCGTCGGCACGTTGTACGTGTACAACTCATCCGAGAAGGCGACCTCCCCGTAGGAGTTTCTTGTGCTGACCGTCACAGCCTGGGGAGCGGAGGTGGTAGTTCCAGAGTATGCCGGCACCATCGCCTTTATCTGCGTGTCCGAGACCACCGAGACGCTCGGCGATGGAAGGTCGTCGAAGTACACGTTGGTCACGTCCGAGAGCCCATACCCCGTGATGGTCACCGTGTTACCGCCCCCGAAGGGACCGTGGTCGGCACTCACCGACGTGATGGACATGCCATCGTAGGTGTAGGTGACAATGAACGCCGCATCCTGTCCGATAACGGACACCGCCACCGACTCTCCAGCCTCCCCTTGAGGCACCACGGCGGTGATCTTGGTGTCGGACTGCACCTGGTAGCTGACGGCGTTCTTGTCACCGAACCTGACCGCGTCCACACCCACCACGTTGGTGAAGCCGATCCCAGTGAGGGTCACCGTGTTTCCGCCGGAAGCCGGCCCGTGGGTGGGGCTGACCGAAGTCACGGTCGGATACCTATACGTATAGGAGTCGATGGTGGGATCCACGACGCTCGTCCCTGCCGGGCCGACGACGGTCACCTGCACGGTCTGTCCGGCGATGCCGGCCGGCACGACAACGGTGATACGCGTGTCGGAGTTCACCGTGAAGCTCGTCACGTCGGTGCCACCGAACTGCACCGCCGTTGCACCCGTGAATCCGGTGCCGTTGATGATGGCCGTGTTACCTCCGTTGGGAGACCCGTTCGACGAGCTCAGCGAAGCGATCACCGGTGGCGGATAGACGTAGTCGTAGCTGACGTCCCAGATATCGCTGGAACCTTCGAGGTTGACCACCACGACCTTCACGGTGGCGCCCACGGTGCCGGCCGGAGTCACAGCAGTCAGCTGGGTGTCCGATACCACGTGGAAGCTTTCGGCGTCGGCCGTCCCGAACTTGACCGCGTTAGCGTCGGA
Source organism: Actinomycetota bacterium (assembly GCA_003157225.1). The sequence goes on from PMIZ01000485.1 coordinate 2,247, forward strand.
GAAGCCGCTCCCGGTGACGGTGACCGTGTCGCCTCCGTTCGCGCCTCCCTGGCCGGGAGTGACCGAAGCGACGGTCGGAGCCCCGGCCCGGATGAGGAAGACCGCCGCCTCGATGCGAGTAAGCCATGCGCGCGGGAGCAGGTCGCCCTCGGAGTTGCGGACGACATTCAGGTTGACCGCGAACGCCACCGCGCTGCGCAGCGACGTGCTCACCTGTATGCCGTCGGCGAAGGACGCCAGCCAGCCAGAGACTTGGCTCGGCGTGTAGACGGTGGAGAGGTCCAAGGACGTGGCTCGCGCCACGGCGCGAGCGATGATCGTGAGCCCTTGCTCGCGGGTGATGTAGGAGTTGGGAGCGTAGTGCCCGGCACTGACGCCGTGCACGAGCCCGGCTGCCGCCGCCCCTTCTATGTACGGGTAGAATGGACTTCCCAAACTCACGTCGGTGAACGTCGCGGCGGCGGGGCTCATCTGCGCGATCCCGAGAGCGAGACAAGCCATCTTGGCGAACTGCGCCCGAGTGATCTGCTGATCGGGCCTCCACAAGCGGTTGCCAAACCCCTGGGATATCTGCGCCACCTGGTCGTTGGTGATGCCGTAGGAGGATAGGAGGCTATCCGGCAGGTCGGTCCAAGATAGGGCCATTGCAGCCGAGGCGAAGGTAGCGACCGCAGCGGCCGCCAAGATGCCGGCCAGCGCGACCATAAAGACTCGTTTTCGCATAGGTACGCTCCCTCGTCTCGACTTGTCGGCCGCGGCCCCTGCGGCCTACTTGCCGGAGGCCGTGGTTTGCGTTGTGGAACCGGACGGTGCGGAACCCGACGGTGCTGCGCTCCCCGAGCCGTCTGAGGCTGGTGGCCCGCCGGCTGCGCCCGGCGCTCCGCCTTGCCCGGGTCCGCCGAAGCCTGCCGACCCCAAGATGATTCTGGTGGCAGTCACACTGCCGTCGGTGTTGCTGGTACCCGTCACGGTCACGTCTTGGCCTACGGTGAGCGCATCGGCGGTCACATCCGAACTCTTCGAGACGGTCGTCGAGCTCGAGTAGTAGATCGTCTTCGTGTTTCCGCTGGAGTCCTTCACGGTGATGCTGGTGCTGTCCTTGCTCAGAATGGTACCGCTGGTGAAGCCACCGCCGGCACGCGTACCGGTGCCGCCGGTGCCGCCGGTGCGGGCGCCGCCGCCAAACAGGCCTGCGCCCCCGCCGTTCTGCATGAGCTTCGCGAGGTCCGCCTGGGAGAGGTTCTGGATCACCTTCATGGCCTCTGCCGGGGTCGGCGTTCCCCCACCTGTAGCTCTCCCTCCGAAGAACCCTCCGACGCCAACCACCACGGCTATGGCTACCATGAGCCCAATTGCCAGTCCACGTTTCATGCGGAAATCCTCCTTGTGTGCAGAGTCATACTATTCGTATCTGAGTGCTTCGATGGGATTCATGGCGGCCGCGCGGCGCGCCGGGTAGAAGCCGAAAACGATGCCTATGAGTACCGACACGCCGAAAGCCATGCCGACCGACGTGAGAGTCACGTCCGATTGCTCGCCGAACCTCTTGAGCACGAACGTAACCAGCCATCCGGCCGCGATGCCGATGACCCCACTGGCGAAGGTCAGCATCACGGCTTCAGTGAGGAACTGCAGGCTGATGTCCAGCCGTTTGGCTCCGATGGCCTTGCGCAGCCCGATCTCTCGCGTGCGCTCGTTCACCGTGGTGAGCATCATGTTCATGATCCCCACCCCTCCCACCACCAGAGAGATACCGGCGACTGCCGCGAGCAGCAGGGTTAGAGTGCGTGCAGACGAAGACGCCGCCGCGGCGATGTCCGCCTGGTTGATAACGGTGAAGTCCGCCGAGGCCGAAGCGCTGATCTTGTGCCGCGTGGTTAGGAGATCGGTGATGTCGTTCTGCAGGGTCGTCATGACCTGTTGGGAACTGGCAGTGACGCCTATGCTCGATACGTACTTGGTCTGCCCGGCCAACAGTTTCTGACCCGTGCCGAAGGGGACGAAGATCATGTTGTCGGCGCTACCGAATCCTGTCCCGCCTTTGCTCGCGGCCACGCCGACGACCGTGAACCGGATACTCTTGATGCGGATAGTCTGTCCAAGTGGATCCTGTCCGCCGCTGGACGCATCGCCGAAGATATCGCTGGCGGCCTGCGATCCCAGCACCGCTACCTTCGTGGAATTCTGCACGTCCGTATCGGCGAGGAACGAACCCTCGGCCATCGTCAGATTGTGCACCTGACTGTAGCCCGCGGTGGTCGCGACTACCTGTGTATTCGTGTTCCCAGCTGTCGCGACCACCTGGTAGCGGCCATCGACCTGAGGAGCGATGGCCGCCACGTTGTTGAGCTCAGCTATCGCCGAGGCGTCATCCACCGTGAGGGTGGTGGCGGCGCCGCGGCCGCCTCTGACCAACCCTGCCGTTCGACTGAAACCCGGGCTGACCGTCAGCAGGTTGGCGCCCGAGGATTCGATGCTCGAGGTGATGGAATTCGTGCTGCCCTGGCCGATACCGACCAGAGCGATCACCGAGGCGATGCCTATCACGATGCCCAGCATAGTGAGGCCCGACCTCGCCTTGTTGGACGAGATGCCCTGTGCCGACTCGCGGAGGATGTCGAGCGTCCTCATGCGACCACCTCGACCTTCTCCTCTGTGGCCGCAGGCGTCGCCTCGGGTTCTTCCCCTTCCGGTACGGGCGCCACCGCATCGCCCTCGCCGGCGGGGGGTTCCACCGTGTCGAGCGCACCGCCGGTCGCGGCCGCGGTGTCGGAACCGGGCGCGATCTCGGAACCGGGCGCGGTCTCGGNNGCGGTCTCGGAACCGGGCGCGGTCGCGGCGTCGGCCTCTCCGGCGTCGCAGGCGTCGCCCTCCGCGGAATCGCACAACATCCGGCCGTCACGGAGAACGATGGTCCGCTGTGCGTGCGCCGCGACGTCTGCCTCGTGGGTTATGAGGATGATAGTGTGACCGCGTTCGTGCAGCGAGGCAAACGTGGCCAGGATCACCTCGCCGGTCGCGGTGTCGAGGTTCCCGGTGGGCTCGTCTGCGAGGATGAGGGCGGGATCGTTGATCAGAGCCCGGGCGATGGCCACCCGCTGGATCTCGCCCCCCGAGAGCTGGTTGGAATGATGCGTCCAGCGTTCCTCGTCCAGGCCGGCCGCACGTAGAGCCGCCTCCGCGCGCTCCCCCCGTTCCGACGGCGGGACACCCGAATAGAGCAGCGGAAGCACCACGTTACGGAGCACCGTGGCCCGGGGTAGCAGGTTGAAGGACTGGAACACGAAGCCAATGCGCTCCGCGCGTATATCCGCCAGCTCGTCGTCGGTGAAGGTCGAGACGTCGATGCCCTCGAGGAAGTAGTCGCCGCTGGTGGGAGTATCCAGAGCCCCCAGGATGTGCATGAGAGTCGACTTCCCCGAGCCGGAGTGTCCCATGATGGCGACATACTCCCCGCTCTTGATACGCAGATTGATCCCTCGCAGCGCGGGCGTCTCGCTTTCGCCTGACTGGTATACCTTCACCAAGTCGCGACACTCGATCATATAGGAGTCATCGCTCACCCGCCCGGGCCTGTGAAGCCGCCGGAAGGAAGGCCGCCGCCGCCTGTCGGAAAGCCGCCGCCGCCTGTCGGAAAGCCGCTGCTGTTCCTCCTGGCGGTCGTGGACGTGCTGATATTCGGGTTCACGGTCTTCGTGACGACCGCCTGCCCCTCCGTGAGACCGCTCTTGATCTCGGTGTAGGTGTCATCGGAAGAGCCCACCTGCACCGTCACGTTGACCGGCTTGCCGTTCTGGAGGACCTGCACGTAGTAGGAGCCGTCGGTGGCTGTCTTTACCGCCGCGTTGGCGACACCGAGAACGTCGGCGGCCACGAACGTGACGATGGCCACCGTGACGGTCATGCCACCCAGAACGGCCTCGTTCCCGGCATCCGGCGTCACCGTGGCCGTGTAGGAGACCACTCCGGATGAGTTGGTGCCGTTGAGGTCCATGCTCGTCACTTTGCCCGTGAGAGACAGGTCGGGCAGGGCGTCAAAGGTCATGGTGGCCTTCTGGCCCACCTTGACCGAGCCCACGTCGGTCTCCGACAGGGTCACCGTGACGTCCCATGTGCTGAGGTCAGTCACCACCAGACCGGCGCTACCGCTGCTGGATCCCTGCGCGCTGGAGCTGTTGGATCCCGATGCGCTCAGTGAGTCGCCGTTGCTGATGTTGAGGGTGGTGATCGTTCCGGCGATAGGCGAGGCCACCTCTTTGTAGGTCACGTTCTTCTTCGCGTCGTCCAAGGATATCTGGGCGAGGGTCACATTGGTCTGTGCGACGGTCACAGAGAGCTGAGCGCTCGTCACCTGCTGCTCCGCCACTTTGACATCAAGATCCGAGATAGTGCTCTGGGTGGTGGTGGGAGACACGGTCGTGCTTGTGGACCGGAGCGTCGTTGAGGTCGTGGTGGATGGAGGGGTCACATTGAGCGAAACCAGCCCGACACTGGTGTTCTCGGCTGAATCCGCGGAAGAGTCCGAACGCTCCTTCGAATACGCCTTCTCGAGATCGTCGAGGCTCTTCTGGGCCTTCTCCATGTTCACCTCGGCGGACTCCAAGGAGTTCAAAGCCTGCTTGTAGGAGTTGGTCGCTTGCATGACGGCGGTATCCAGATCCGCATTCGTCAGCGTGAACAGCACCTGGCCCTCGGTCACCTTGTCACCCAAAGCCACTTTGAGTCCAGACACCGTCCCGCTGACCTTGGGCGTGACCGACTCGGAGGAGTTCAGGTTGATGCTCCCCGAGCCAGACACCGATTTGATGATGGTGACCTTCGCGGCCGCCTCGGTGGTGTAGGTGATCTGAGCAGCCTTGCCCCCCGAGAGAGCCTGGTAGGTGAAGTAGCCGGCCACGGCCAGCACGATGACGGCGAGGACGATGGCGATCTTTCTGCCCCGTCTGGGCTTCTTGCGTCTCGGCTTGACGACCTTCTTGGTCTCGCCTAGTCCTTCCATTCCCTCGCCTCTCCTCTCCTTCCCCTGAGCAAGCAGACGGCCCAGTCCGCGCTAAACGACCCGGGCCACCCATGAACATACGCTACGGAGCCGACGCAGTCCAGTAGCGGCACGCACACCACGGGACAGTCCGAAGACGCCATGCGCTCCCCCGTATGGATCACCGACCGATAACGGCTGCGTCCGGCGGCTCTCACGCTACAACCGCCTCCGTAAGGCCCGCGTAAACTCGTGCGCCGGCGCCGGTCGACTCAAGGCGTGGGGAGTTCCGAGGCGGGGTACCATCCCTGCCGTCCCGTTCTCATCTGTCAAGGGAGGTCAAAGATGGGCAACCCACTCGTGCACTGGGAGATCATGGTGAGCGACATGGCGAAGGCCAAGACGTTCTATTCAACGGTGTTCGATTGGCAGATCGCCGAGACCCCCATGCCCGGCTACTTCATGGCCAATCCCGGCACTCCGCCTGCCGGAGGCATGATGGTCGCGCCCGAGTCGGCTCCTGAACACACCTTCCACATCTACTTCGGAGTGGAGGATGTCGACGCGACGCTCGCCAAAGCGGTCGCCGCGGGGGCCACTACCGTCGCGCCGAAGATGCAGATACCTGGAGTCGGCTCGTGGGCCATGTTCGCCGATCCCGACGGGGTGATCATCGGCATCTTCCAGCAGCTCGCCGCCTAGGACAGAGCCGCGAGGCCACTGGAGCGGGATTCAGTGCCGACCGGTCGAAACACCCACGCGGAATGACGACTCGGAACCGCGAGCCGGTCGGCGCTACTCTGTCCGGTATCCCCGGTTGAAGAGTAGCGACCGCACGAGATCGTAGGGCACGTCCTTGGGGGCGACGCCCTGCTGCTCGGCCCCGATGATGATCATCGCCGCGGCGGCTCCCATGTTGGCCCGCGTGGGCTCCATCCTTACGGCCGAACAGTACGCCTGGTAGTCGGCGGACACGGCGGTCGACACCAGCAGGAACGGATGACCCTTGGCTATGAGCGCCTGCATGGGCACGTGCACGTAGCGGGTCGTCGCTACGTGGGTGGGCCAGAAGTCGTCGTGCCGGTCGTATTCGACGTAGCAGCCCATGGCCACCGAGTCCCGCACGACGCTGGCGCGTACGTCGGAAACCGTAAACGTGTCGTTGCCCACGACGCGCGGCCCCTCGCGGATGTAGAGCTTCTGCGGGATGGTGGCGATGCCGACCTTCCAGTAGCCGTTCTCCTGTAGGTAGCGAACCCTGTTGATGGTCCACTGCAGGACGCGCTTGCGGATATCTCCCCTCTTGTCCGGCTCGAACACCCATTGGAAGGCGAGCCCGATGTCGGGCCAGTCGCTCCACGTCTCGTTCAGCTCCCGCTTGCCGTTGGGAAGCACAGCGGTCTTCATGCTCCAGCTGCTGCCGAAGCCGGCCACGTTCTTCCAGGCAAAGACCGTGCCCGCATAGGAGTTCGGGTCGTAGCTGGGACCGGCCAGGTTGGCGATGCGGGGCGCCGAACCGGAGTTGTACACTCTGAGAGTGAGGAGGGCCGAGAACCTCTGGGGAGCGGTGACGTAGTTGTTGGCCGCGCTCGGATAGGCGGGCTTGGTGCCTGAGACGTCGTTGTAGATCTCTTCGTCGCGGCCGATGCGGTAGTCGGCACCCAGCATGCGCGCCAGGTCGCCCTCCACGCTCGCGTCGATGAAGTAGCGAGTGTTGAGACGGACCGTGCCCAACCCCTCCTGCTGGACGAACACGTGACAATCGCCCTCCTTGTCGCTGGCCGAGAGCAGCTTGGCCGAGTAGAAGAGGACGTTGGGGACGGTAGGACCGGACACGTACGACCAGAGCACCGTGGAAGCCACTTCGGGCTCGTAGACGAAGCGTCCGCTGCCGGTGGCGGCCTTCTGCCCCATGAGCGCATAGTAGCGCTGCACGGTCTGCCGCCATTCGCTGTAGAAGCCGCCGGTGACGCCATCGATGTCGCGGGAGTCCTCCACGCTTAGCCCTTGGACGAGCGGAGTCTCGAGCAGATTGCCGCAGGAAATGAGCGCCACGCGGAGTTGGGGTGCGCCGAGCGTCAACTCGCGCACCGCGGCCAAGCCCGACGTCTGGGTGGCATACACCACCACGTCGACGCTTACGGTACTGTCCGGAGACGGCCCAGCGCCGGGCAGAGTAGTGTCGGTGGTGCCCGTGGTGCTGGTAGTGTCGGTGGTGCTGGTGACTTCCCCCGTCGACCCACCCGAGTCTCCATCCGTAGCGGCCTCGGTCGTCGGGGGCGTGGTGACAGTGGTAGTGGAAACCTCGTCAACTCCAGCCGCCGGCAAGCCACTATCAACTCGTGCAACGGCCTGCGATCCTGACGTCTGAGGAGCGAGCGCCAGCAAGCAGAAGAAGAGCACCAGCAGGAAGAACGGGCTGAGGAACCATATCCACTTGGCGACGGACCTGCGTGGCCGGTCCCCTCTAGATGCGTCCTTCGTCACGCAGCCTCCTGGCGTCGTTCAACACGGTGGCCGCGTGTCCTCGGGCGCCCACACGTTGATAGGCTAGCAGAATGCGACCCTCCCTGTCGACCAGGAAGGTGTCCCGTTCGTCGCTACTGGACATGTCGCCCTTGAGCGTCCCATAGGCCGAACCGATCGACCGGCCGTGATCGCTGGCAAAGGGAAACTTGATCTCGTACATGTCCCGAAACCTTTGTAGACGAGGAACAGGATCGACAGAAACGCCCACGACCTTGACTCCCACCGCCTCGAACTCGGGAAGCACTTGGTTGAACTCAACCGCTTCGGTTGTTCAGCCCGGGGTCAGCGCGCGGGGAAAGAAGTAGAGCACCAGCGGCCCTGATGTGAGCAGAGCCGCTAGGTCCACCTCTCCGTCGCTGCCGGGAGCCACAAAGAGCGGGGCTTTGTCGCCAACTGCCAGCATTTCGCTCTTCCTCCATTCGGAGGCTGCTAGACGTTC
>PMIZ01000337.1 GCA_003157225.1 Actinomycetota bacterium
CCACTCTCTGTCACGGCGAGCGTTCTATCCCTATGGGTGCCGATGAACGGGATTTGAGCTCCGGTGACACCTTCGGGCTTTGGCGCGCCGATGCTGGCCGTCCCCGCGACCACGCATTCTGGACGCAGCGCATCTTCCTAGGGCCTCCGGTGAAGATTGGGGGCAGTAGGGGAAAGCGGGGGCACTTGGGGCTCGTGCTTTTGTGCGCACCTGAGAACAAAGGCTGCCGACAATTGCATGCGCGCAGATGATTGAAAGGAATCTCCATTCAGCGCCCGACTCTCCAGAATCCTTTGTCCACGTGCGGGAGTAGCTTGAAGCGGAAGGCCTTGTCTGGCCTTGCCGGGCGCCCTTAGTACTTCTTGGGGAGCATGGCAAGTGCCTCCTGTGGGCCGATGGCCGTTTGAACCGCCTGTGCTAGCCTGAGAGGCGCTGTCGCGGCGCCTGAGAACACGATTGGGAGAGTGAGCTTGTGATCGAAGCCCATGGACTGACGAAGAACTACGGCAAGAAGCGCGCGGTGGACGATCTGAGCTTCGCTGTTCGACCGGGCGTCGTCACGGGGTTTCTGGGTCCCAATGGATCAGGCAAGTCGACGACGATGCGCTTGATCCTCGGCCTCGATGCTCCGAACGCCGGCGACGTGACGGTCAACGGTAAACACTTTCGGGAGCACCCCGCGCCTTTGCATGAGGTGGGAGCGCTGCTCGAAGCGCGCTCGGTGCACACCGGCCGGTCCGCCTACAATCACCTGCTCGCGCTTGCTCAGACGCACGGCATTCGGCGTCGACGGGTCGATGAGTTGGTGGAGTTCGTCGGTCTCGGCGAGGTGGCCCGCAAGCGGGTCGGTCAATTCTCTTTGGGTATGGGTCAGCGGCTTGGCATCGCCTCTGCGCTCTTGGGCGATCCTGGCATCCTGCTCCTCGATGAGCCCGCTAACGGTCTCGATCCCGAGGGCATCCATTGGATCCGCAATCTCCTACGAGATCTGGCGCAAGAAGGGCGTACGGTTTTTGTCTCCTCCCACCTCATGAGTGAGATGGCTCTTATGGCCGACCACCTCATCGTCATCGGTCGCGGCCGTCTGGTCGCGGACACGAGCGTGGAAGCCTTCGTGCATGGGGCCTCCAAGAAACTCGTGCGGGTCCGGACCCCTCAGGCCACGGAACTGCGGGAACTTCTTCTCGGTCCAGAGGTGACTGTCACAGGCGGTGAGCGAGGTCTACTTGAGATTGCCGGCCTGAGCGCCGAGCAAGTCGGAACAACGGCGGCCGCCCACGGTGTTGTCCTCCACGAGCTGACCCCGATAAACGCCTCGCTGGAAGAGGCGTTCATGGAGCTCACGCGCGATGCGGTCGAGTTCCAGGCGGAGACGACGCTCCAGGAACTTGAGGAAGAGGAGGTCGTGGCATGAGTGCTTCGACCGTGCACGCAGTCACGCGGGTAACCCAGCGTCGGGTCTTTGTGTCGGAATGGACCAAGCTGCGCTCCGTCCGCTCCACACGCTATGCCCTCCTTGCCGCCGTGGTGCTGACGATCGCCCTGGCGGCGATCTTCTCCGGGGTCATCGTGACTCATTGGCTCCACATGCGTCCCCAGGAGAAGGCTGGCTTCAACCCTCTTGAAGCCAGCCTGGTGGGCCTCAACTTCGCCCAGCTTGCCCTCGGCGTTCTCGGGGTGCTCGTCATCAGCGCGGAGTACTCTACCGGCATGATCCGCGCTTCCTTCAGCGCGGTGCCCAAACGCCTGCCGGTTCTGTGGGCGAAAGCGGGCGTCTTTGCGACCGTGACCCTCGTGCTCATGGTCCCCTCGGCCCTGGTCGCGTTCTTCGTCAGCCAGTCGATCCTTTCCGGACAGCACATTCAGATTGCCTTCTCGCACGCTGGCGTGGCTCGTGCCGTGATTGGCGCCAGCCTGTACTTGACCGTGCTTAGCGTCTTTGCCCTCGGCCTGGGAGCGATCGTACGAAATACCGCCGGGGGGATCGCCGCTTTAGCCGGCATCCTTTTTGTGCTTCCCGGAATCATGCACGTGCTGCCCCAGAGTTGGAATGACGCCATCAGCCCGTACCTGCCCAGTAACGCCGGTCAGCAGATAATGTCGATCGTCCGAGAACCGAACACACTGGCACCATGGACCGGTTTCGCGGTCTTTTGCGGCTATACCGTGGTTGTCATGGCTATCGCTGCTGTGCTGCTCGTTCGCCGTGACACCTGAGGTCGCGGGCCTGATGGTAGGAGCGATGCCACTTCTTTGAAGAGGTTGCTTTGGCCCGTGACTGAAGGTCACAAGCATGTGGGTCCCAAGAGACGGAGCGCATCTTCCAATGGCTTCTTGTGAAAACTAGAGGCGGTAGGAGGAAAGCGGATCCACTTGGGGCTCGCTTGATGTACTCGCGCTTGAGGTGCCGTGGCAGCCGCCAGAAGTGCACGCTGCTCTAGGAGCGCAACTGAGCCTCCTCGGATCGCATCCACTCCTCGACCAGTCGAATGCCGGCGTCTCTTTCCCCCAGGTTATCAAGCGCCTCGGCTTTAGTCTCGTCCAAACTCGCGATCGTCGCCACGACGGGCGCAAGGACGGGCTCCAGCTCGGGTGGCAAGTGGAGCACGGCCCTGCGGGCGAAGCCGCGGGCGTCGCAAAGGGGGATACGGCCACCGGCCGATTTCACCACTCCCCGCACATGGTGGATCAGTGTGCCCCTGGCCTTGATAATCATGGCCCGACTGCGAAGAAGGGCAAGATCCACCTGGGTCTCGGCCGTGCGGTGTTTGAGCGGGAAAAGCAGAGCGGGGTCCAAGCGGCCGATGCGGGCAAGGTACTCGGCATCCACCCGGTCGCTCTTGTTCTCGTTCAGGTAGGTAGCTCGAAGTCGACGGGGATTGGCGACGATTGCCTCGTGGCCGAGTTCGGACAGCGGAGGCCGGCCTCGAGTATCACCCGATGGCGTTCCCCGTCCCCGAACCGCCGGCGCAGGGCACTGGCGGTCGCGGCCAGCCGTGACTCCTCCACAATACTGCCATGGTGATCCAAGAAGCAGGCGTGGATATGCTTGTCTCCAACCTCAAGTCCGACCGTCATCTGCACCCCGGATGCGTTGATGTCGCTCATGACTTCCCTCCTCGCGAAGCTGATTTCCGACTCGGAACAACTATCTCGCGACGGGGGCC
>PMIZ01000481.1 GCA_003157225.1 Actinomycetota bacterium
CCGGCTTGTATCCACGGCCCCGACTCTGGGCCGAAGGCAAGGACTGGGAGGGCTATGACGGCCACTTCTCCTATGGGTTCCTCACCGAGCCCGGGGTGTGCCATCCCATCGAAGGAGCCGTCGCTCATCCCTATGACGAGGTCCTGGTGTTCGCCGGCACCGAGCTTGCGGATATCCTCACTCTCGGCGCCGAGATGTCGATAGAACTCGGCGAAGAGCGGGAGGAGCACATCTTCGATGTACCGACGGTCGTGAGCATTCCCAAGGGACTCCCCCACGGCCAAGTCCGGGTCAGGAAGATAGGCTCCGAAGCGGTCGCGCACTATCTGTTTGGACTGGCGGCCCAGTACCAGGCCGAGGTGATTCCCGCGAAGTCACTTCCCCCAAGGACGACCGGATTGAAGTACGCCCATCTGGTACATCCCTTGAGGACCAGTCGCAGTCCGGAAGTGATGGCCGCCACGCATGCCAACGACCCGGGGCTCTTGGCCAGGATAGAGGCGGCAAGATCGCAGCACGGCCGGGAGTACGATGACTCAAGAGGCGTGCTCCACCCTAGGGATTTCGAGGGTCCGGGGAGCGCCGATTCCATGATCTGCATGTTCGGTGAAGATCTCAACGGTTTCCGTTTCAACTTCACGTGGGGGTTCTACAGCAGCACCGGCGGCGCCGGCACCGACACCGACAGATCCAACGAAGGTCACACCCACCCTGAGCCAGAAGCCTTGATATGGGTAGGCCTCAACCCCGGCGACCTGAACTACCTCGGCGCAGAAATTGAGCTAGCGTTGGGCCCCGGGTTGGAGAGACACGTGTTCAGCACACCGACATGTGTGGTCTGCGCGGGGGATTTTGTCCACACGCCGCTGATCACTAGGCGGGTGGATAACCCCTACGTATTCCTTATCGGATTGCTGGCCGAGGAGTACGTGGGACTCCCCGGGTGAGTCCGGAAGACCTGCGCCTTGACAGCGTGGACGCTCATTGCTAGCCTAATTTGTTAGGTCAAGGGGTAGTAGTTGCCCTACTACAGACGGGAATGCTTGGAGACCGTGTCGGTGGAAGAGAAGTCAGAAGTCGAGGAGAGGGTCCTGCAAGCGGCGAGGAAGCTCTTCCTCGCCCGCGGGGTCGCGAAGACGCCGCTGAGGGCTGTCGCCGCCGAGGCGGGCACCAGCGAAAGCGGGATCCTCAGGTTCTTCAGGGACAAGGACGACCTGGTCCACGCCGTGATCGATTCGTGCTGGGTCGAAGTGAACGCCCGCATTGCCGAAGCGTTGCGCGTGAACTCGGAGCGCAGCGACGATCCGCGCTTCCTGCTGATCGAAGTAGTGCGGGCCATATTGGAGCACGCGGCAACCGACAAACGAGCGAGGTCGTTTCTCGTCAGCCATTTTCACTACACGTTGTCGGCCGGCTCCGACGAGAAGCACCCCACGGCCAATGCGTCCCGGTTCAACGCATACCGTGAGTATCGATTGACTATCGACGAACTGTGCGCACGCATTGCAGCCTACGATCCGGGTCTCCGCGAGGCCGGGATCACTCAGGCCGGGCTGTGTCATCTGACTCTCTCCCTTCTCTACGGGATTTCCGGCGGGTGGTACCTGTCCGAGCGAAATCCGATGGTCCACGGCCCGGCTGTGCCTCTCGAGGACGCCCTTGTCGTCCTTCGCAGAGTCGTCTATGCGGATGGAAGCTGACAAGGCTGTCTCAAGGCAACAATATGGATATCGGGTTACACCAATCCTCGTGCCACGGATCCAGCCGGTAGGGGGATTGGAGTTCACCTCCCTCTGGCAGCGAGAGCGCATCGCTTCCAGAGGTGCGGAACTCAACGCGGAAATGCTCGAACAGACATCTCAAGGAGGCGGCGAAGTGGTACAGAAACTCTATCCCCATCTGATCAAGCCGGCGCTCGTCAAGCAGGGGCCCGCCGGGCTGTATCCGAAGCCGCGGATCTGGATGGACGCCAAGGACATGGAGGGCTTCAACGCCTACCTATCCTACGGTTTCATAACGGAGCCGGGCACGCTCCATCCGGTCGAAGGCATGGTAGTCCATCCCTATGACGAGGTCCTGGTTTTTGCCGGTTATCAGGACGGCGACATACGTCGCATGGAAGCGGAGATATCCATACAACTCGGCGCGGAGCGGGAGGTGCACACCTTCCACAAACCTACCTACGTCGTAATCCCCAGGGGTACGCCGCACGGTCCCGTCACGACCCACTGGGTGGACAGACCGATAGCCCACTACGTCGTCGGCCTTTCGCCCGAGTACAAGGCGGACGTGCTGCCCGCGGGCACTCCGACCACAGGCTCTAAGTACGCCCACCTGGTCAAGAACCTTCGGTGTGAGCTTCCCGACGCCCTGAAGACAATGACGGGCGAAGAGAAGCGCGGACCGACCTATGCCGACATCATGGACGAGGACGGGATACTCCATCCGGTCAAGTTCGGTGTGGGGCCTGGCAACGGCGATGAGATAGTCTGGCTGTTCGGCGACAACCTCGAGGGCATGGACGTCAACTTCACCTGGGGCTACTACACGAAGACTGGCAAGTGGCACAGAGGTGGGGAAGTCCATACCCACCCCGAAGCCGAGATACTATGCTACCTAGGGCTCGACCCGGAAAACCTCGACTATCTGGGCGCGGAGCTCGAGCTGGGCATGGGCAAGGAGCGCGAAAGGCACGTCTTCAACACGCCGACCGTCGCCGTCTGCCCGGAAGGGTTCCCTCACCTGCCGCTCATCACAAGGTGGGTCGACAAGCCCTATGCCTTCATCGTCGTGTGCTTGAGTGGCGAGCATGACTCGCCATGGGTGGAAGTCGAGGAGTAGACCGCTAGTGGTTCAACCGCATAGTGCGCAAGACGTGGGAGGCACCGGCCTCCCACGTCTTGCTCTGCGCCGCCCTGAGCAAAGCACCGTTGGGCAGGCATCGTGAAATACCGTGGATTTGGGCGACTCGACTGGCAATCATCCGTCCTGGGGGTGGGCGTCATGCGCCTGCCCACTCGTGTCGTGGGAAGTCAGAGCGCCATCGACGAGGCTGAAGCGATCAGGATCATCAGGCACGGCATCGACCGGGGTGTCAACTATGTCGACCTCGGCTTCCCCTGGGACATGGCGCGTCACGAGCCGATCATCCGCGTCGTCGGCAAGGCCCTCCAAGACGGATACCGCGAGCGGGTCAAGCTCGCGCTCACAATCCCCGCCTTCATGATCTCGTCGCCCAAGGACTTCGATCGCAGCCTGGATGGCCAACTGGAGTGGCTGGGCTCGGACGGTGTGGACTTCTGCCTCCTCGGCCGGCTGACGCGAGACAACTGGCCTGGGCTGGAGGAGATGGGCATTCTGAGCCGCCTTGAAGAAGCACAGTCCGACGGTCGCATCCAACACGCGGGTTTCTCCTTCCACGATCACTACCAGGTGCTCAAGAGCATCATTCGAAGCTATGACCGTTGGATCGTCTGCAGCGTCCAGTACAGCTACATGGACGTCAAGCATGACCCCGGCGCGAACGGCATCCGCTACGCGGCGGAACAGGGCCTGGCCGTGGTCGCCACAGAGCCGTTCAAGGGCGGGAGGCTCACGAAAGAGCCCCCCGAGGAGGTGCGCCAGGTATGGGCCCGGTCTCCGCGGGAATGGTCCCGCGCCGAGTGGGCGTTGCGCTTCGTCTGGAACCATCCTGGTATCTCCGTCGCGGTGGGCGACATGGGCAGCATGGAGCAGATCGTCGAGAATCTGAAGGTGGCAGAGACGGCCGAGGCGGACAACCTTTCCATCCCTGACGAAGTGACGATTGGGAACGTGCGAGACGCGTTCCGAAAGCGGCAGCAGGTGCCGTGCCCCTCCTGCCGCCCCTGCATGCCCTGTCCGGAGGGCATCGACGTGCCGCGCTTCTTTGAGATCTACAACGACGCGGCCATGTACGAGGACGTGGAGACGGCACGGTCGCTCTGCATCCGAGAGCGCATCTATCCTGAGGACTGCACCGAGTGCCGGCACTGCGAGGCTCGTTGCACCAAAAGACTACCTATGGTCGATTGGCTCGCGCGGGGGAGATCCTTCCTGGGGCTCACCTGACGGCCACGGGTTGACACCAAGAGCTTGCTTCGTCGCAACCAGCCTTAGACCACTCCGTAGCCCGCCGGCGGAGGATCGATCGGATCGTGAGGGTACGGGTAGTGCGTAACCGTCGGTGCCGATGCGATCCAGACGATGGGCGAATTCACCTCGTGAAACACGACCGGGCAATGGTAGACACCTCTCGGGCAGAAGACAGCACAAGTCTTGGTCAATATGTACTTCTCATCTTCTATCCACATTTCTACTACCCCGTCCAGCTCATGGGGCTTATCGACGTTCGTCCCTATGAACGTAACGTACTCATCATACGAATGGACATGCCCTTGAGGATGGCCTTCGAACCAACCTAGCGGCTTCGTGATGAGCGCGATGTTCAGATAGGTGGCATTCGGTACGGCGCCCTGAAGCTCATTGTTGATCCAGACTACGTTGGTACCGCCTGCTTCCTTCGGATTAGCAGGGCGAGACTCCATCGGCGGATCTATCGTCTTCTCGATGACGTATTTAGCGTATTTCTTCTCGCCTGGCATTCTGTTTTCACTCCTCCCGCCAAAATCGGTACCTTGTCCCTACATCATCCCGTAGCTGTAGT
The DNA here is from genome assembly GCA_003157225.1 of Actinomycetota bacterium. The sequence goes on from PMIZ01000481.1 coordinate 4,685, forward strand.
TGGTCGCTGCCGACGACTCGACCCAGACGATGGGCGAGTTGACTTCGTGAAACACGCAGGGGGAATGGTAGATGCCTTTCGGAACAAAAACAGCGCAACTCTTGGTCAAGACGTACTTCTCGTCCTCTATCCAGAACTCGACCACTCCGTCCAGATCGTAGGGCTTCTCGATGTTGGTCCCGATGAATGTCACGTACTCGTCGAATGCGTGGACATGCTGCTGGAACGGTCCCACCTCCGTCGGTTTTGCGATGATTTCGGCGTTCATATAGGTGGCGTTCGGCACCGTCCCTTGAAGCTCGTCGTTGATCAAGAGCACGTTCGTGCCTCCGGCCGGCATGGGAGCGCCCGGGAGAGGGTTTGACGAAAGCTCAGCCGTCTTCTCGATGATGTATTTCGCGTACTTCTTCTCGTCTGGCATCCTATTTCACCCCTGGTGTTGTTCGCTTCCTCGCGACGCAATCGCCCTAGAGCACTCCGTATGCCGCCGGCGCTGGATCAATGGGGTCCCGAGGTTCTGTGCAATGGGTGGCGGCTGCTGACGCAATGAAAACGATGGGCGAGTTGACTTCGTGAAACACGAACGGGCAGTGGAAGACCCCTTTTGGAACGAAGATGGTACAACTCTTGGTCAAGATGTACTTCTCGTCTTCAATCCAGAATTCCGCCACTCCGTCCAGATCGAAGGGCTTCTCGATGTTTGTCCCGATGAAAGTGACGTACTCGTCAAACGAATGGGCATGTTGCCGAAATGGCCCCGGGTGCAACGGCTTGGTGATGAGCGTAGCTTCCAGAAAGGTGGCATTCGGCATGGCACCGTCGAGCCCGTTGTTGATGTAGATCACGTTCGAACCGCCGTGCGCCTTGGGGTCGGCAGGGCGAGGGTATGACGGCGGCTCAGGGGTCTTGTCGATGATGTATCTCGCGTACTTCTTTTCGCCTGGCATTCTTTTTCGCTCCTCCGCAACGCCCGTTGACGTTGGCCTCAAGGGCTGTGTTTTCGACTCCCGGTGAGACCTACCGCGAGGCAGGCCTCACCGAGGAAAGAGTGAGTTGGCTCCCTCGAGCCGGCGCTAGAGCACTCCGTAGCCCGCCGGCGGCGGATCGACAGGATCACGCTGGTCCACGTAGTGAGTGATCGCTGCCGATGCCATGAGAACGATGGGCGAATTCACTTCGTGAAACACGAAGGGGAGATGGTAGGCGCCCTTCGGAATGAGGATGGTGCACGTCTTGGTCAAGATGTACTTCTCGTCTTCAATCCAGAACTCCACGACTCCATCCAGCTCGTAGGGCTTGTCTATATTCGTCCCGACGAACGTGACGTACTCGTCGAACGAATGCGCGTGCTGGTGAAAGGGCAGCTTCAACGGCTTGGTTATGAGCGCGATGTCCATGTAGTTCGCGTTGGGCATGGCGCCTTCGAGCTCGTTGTTGATGTAGATCACGTTCGNNCGCCTTGGGGTCGGCAGGGCGAAAATCGTTCGGCGGCGCAGGCGTGTTGTCGAGGATGTATTTGGCGTACTTCTTTGCGTCTGGCATTCTGTTCTCACTCCTTCGTGCCATCCAACCCGCTGTGCGCGCTCCGCGCGGGTCGGATGATTGTCCTGACATCGACCTACCAGCTCCAGCCCTCGGGGAACTTCTGGCTGTATTCTTTCTCGGGGTTCCCGGTACCCACCATGAAGATGGGCGTAGTGACCTTCTTGAAGATGAGTGGGCTATGCGATAGTCCCCTGGGGAGGAAGACCGAGACGGACTTCGTGAAGGTATACACCTCATCACCCACGGTGAAGTCGATCTCTCCGCCCAGGTTCTCGGGATCGGCTGGGTTGGTGCTTAGAAAGGCCAACACCTCATCCCAATCCTCGTGGATGTGTCCGGGATGACACAACTGGTTCTCGGGGGTGGGCTTCAAGACCAAAACCGCGCTGAACCACAGAGACCCGGGTATCATGTTGCCTTCCACCCAGTTCATCTGAATCATCTCGGTCGGATCTTCAGGGAACTTCTCAAAATATCCAGTGGGGAAAGACGCGGCCGCCGAGGGTCCCGGTTCGAAGTTGTATGTGATCAATCCAGCGTATTTTCTTCCCGGCATCTTCACTCTTCCTTTGCTTGGTCCTTGCACGCCTGTTCCCTGACTCCCGCCTAGCCAGGCGTCTGCCCTCTTGCCGGTGTAGGGCTCGGCTTCCCCAGGCAGCACGGACTCGGCCAGGGCGAATCGGGGTAAGGGCTGCGCTCCTTCCTGNNAGGATCCCGCTCGGGCTGATACCGAGCTCAGCGGCGCCAGCGCAGAGCGGGGTCACGATCCACCGCGGCAGGAAGAGCTTGCCTGGTGCTCGCAGGACCCTCTGTGGGACATCTGACTCTTCGTCCAACTGCACGCTCTCCGAGAGCTGGGCATGTAGTAGCACAACTACCGACACTCAGCCTAGCAACGGGTTTCGAGCCTGTCAAGACGAGTCTGCCCGCGACCGGCAGAACTCCGTTTCGGTGACGCCCAGAGAGGTCTCTCGGCGCCGAACAGGGTG